>DAOSSK010000015.1:0-13760 GCA_035377365.1 Bacilli bacterium | reverse complement strand
ATACAATAATTGGTGTTACAATGCCAACAAGCAATACTAAAGAGGCAAGTTATAATTTAGCACTTACTTTAATGAAAAAGTTAGGTGTTGAAGTATTAGACTTAAATATTGAAAAAGAAGTAAATCGTCAAAGAGATTTAATTAATCATCAAAAGCTTGATACAACTTATGAGAACATTCAAGCTAGATATCGTACATTTACTTTAATGAATATTGCCAATAAAGTAGGTGGAATTGTAATTGGTACTAGTAACTTAAGTGAGATTGCATTAGGCTTTACTACATTTAATGGTGATAACTCTTCAATGTATGCAATTAACTCTGGTATTCCTAAAACGGTAGTAAGAAAATTATTAGAACATTACATAGGAATTTTAAAAGAAGTAAAAGAGGAAATCAAAGGAGTTTTAAAGGCACCAATTAGCCCCGAACTTTTACCTGGAAAACAAAATACTGAAGAGATTTTAGGATCTTATGAAATCAATGATTTTATTTTATATCATAAACTAGTTAATGGAGCAACTGATGAGAAATTAATATCGTTATTAGGTTATGTTCATAAACTTTCAAAAGAAGAAGCGGAAGAATATGTAACTAACTTTAATCGAAGATTAATTTCTAGCCAATATAAACGTTATAATATGGCTGAAGGTGTTAAAGTCTTTGATGTTTCATTAAGTTTAGAATATTTTAAATTACCTGGTGATATGAATAAATAAAATGAAAATAATTGAAAACAACTGAAAACAATTGAAAATCACGAAAATGATTGCCTTTGCAATCGTTTTTTGTTATAATAAATTCGTAATGGTTATGGAAATAACCAAAATCAATTTTTTCGTAAAGGAGGAAAAAATGAAAAAATTTATTACATTTCTTGTGCTAGTTTTAGGACTAGGACTATTAGTAGGTTGTAGTTGTGAAAAAGATCCAACAGAAGAAGAAAAAATTAAAATCGTTATGATTACTGACGTTGGAACAATTAACGACAAATCTTTCAACCAAGGAACTTGGGAAGGAGTTAAGGCATTTGGTGAAGCACACTCTGATAAAGTTGAATATCAATATTATCAGCCTGCTGATCAAGCAACAGCTGCGTATGTGTCAGCTATTGAGTTGAACATTGAGGAAGGTGCGAATGTAATTGTTACACCTGGATTTTATTTCAGTGATGCTATCGGTGAGATGGCAGTAAAATATCCAAAAGTATCATTTATCTTTATTGATGGTGTACCTACAAATGAAGGTGCGGCAATGGATATTCCTGCAAATGTATGCTCAATTCTATTCAAAGAAGAAGAAGCTGGATTTACAGCAGGCTATGCAGCTGTAAAAGATGGTTTTACTAATTTAGGATTTTTAGGTGGAGCTCCTGTTCCTGCTGTCGTTAAGTTTGGAATTGGTTATATTGCTGGTGCATATCATGCAGCAAAAGAAATGGGAGTAGCAATTACTTTCCCAGCAAACCGTTATGAATATCTAAACAGTTTTGCTCCAGATCCACAATGGACTACAAAAGCCGCTAGTTGGTATGATGCTGGTACAGAAATTATCTTTGCTTGTGCTGGTGGTGCAGGAAATTCTGTTTTCGTTGCAGCTGAAGGTAAAGAAGGTAAATGGGTTATTGGTGTTGACGTAGACCAAGAAGCTCAAAGTGCAAAAGTAATTTCATCATCAATGAAATTATTAGCAGAAGCTGTAGAACAAGAACTAAAAGCACTAGTTATCGATAAAAAATTCAATGGTGGAAAAGAACTAAACAAAGGTGTTCACCAAGACGCTGTTGGACTTCCAACTGCTGCAGGTTCTTGGAGATGGAGAACATTTACTGTTGCTCAATATGAAGAATTATTAACTCTTATGAAAGCAGATGGTTTTGCAGCACCAACTACTAAAGTTGAATTAGCAGCTTATTTAAAAGATAAGTGCGGAAACCCTGCTGGAGTTGAAGCATTAATAGACGTTACACAACCAGACTCTGAATAATTAGGAAGGTAGAAAAAAGAGGGATGGAAACATCCCTCTTGTTTTAAAAAAAGGAGAATCGAATGCAAGAAAAGAGACTTTTAGCTTTGAAAAATAAAAGTGAATATGCAGTGGAGATGTTGAATATAACTAAAACTTTTGGTAGCTTGTATGCTAATGACGATGTTACTTTAAGGGTAAAAAAAGGTGAAATACATGCAGTTTTAGGTGAAAATGGAGCTGGTAAATCAACTTTGATGTCAGTTTTATTTGGTCTTTACCAAGCTGATAGTGGAATCATTAAAATAAATGGTGAAGAAGTTGAAATTAATAATCCAAATGATGCCAATTATCATAATATTGGTATGGTTCACCAACACTTTAAACTAGTTGATGTATTTACTGTTTTAGAAAACATTATTTTAGGAAAAGAAACTAGAAAAGGTCTTTTTTTAGATTTAAAGGAATGTCGTAAAAAAGTTTTAGAGTTATCAGAAAAGTATGGTTTAGAAGTTGATTTAGATGCTTACGTTAAGGATTTAACTGTTTCCCAACAACAAAAAGTTGAAATTTTAAAGATGTTGTATCGTGATGCAGATATTTTAATTTTTGATGAGCCAACTGCTGTTTTAACGCCTCAAGAAATAGAGTCTTTAATGAAAACAATGAAAAACTTTTCTGAAGAAGGTAAAACGATTATTTTAATTACTCATAAGTTAAATGAAATTAAAGCAGTAGCAGATCGTTGTACAATTTTAAGAAGAGGTAAATACATTACTACTATAGATGTTTCTACCACTTCAGTAAGTAAAATGGCAGAGTTAATGGTAGGTAGAGTAGTTGATTTTTCTGTTGATAAAGACGAAGCTGAACCAGAAGATGTAGTGCTATCTGTTAGAAATTTAAGTAAAAAATTAAAAGATCAAGATAAATTAATCTTAAACAATGTTAGTTTTGATCTTAAAGCTGGTGAAATTGTTTGTCTTGCTGGTATTGATGGCAATGGTCAAAGTGAATTAGTTAATGTAATTACAGGACTAGATATTGATTTTACTGGAGAGATAATTTTTAATGGCGAAGATATCTCTAAAGCAACTGTGAGAAAAAGAATTGATAATGGAATGAGTCATATACCTGAAGATAGACAAAAGTTTGGTTTAGTTTTGAACTACACTATAGCAGAAAATATGATTACTAACCAGTATTATAAGCCAAGATTTTCTAAAAATGGGATTTTAAAAAATCAAGAAATACTAGAATATACTAATAGTTTAATTAATGAATATGATATTAGAACTGGTGAAGGTGCCAAAACTTTTGCAAGAAGTTTGTCAGGTGGTAACCAGCAAAAGGCAATTTTTGCCCGTGAGACTTCAAAACCTCACAATTTATTAATTGCCAGTCAACCAACAAGAGGACTAGATGTTGGTGCAATTGAGTTTGTACATAAAACTATTGTATCTGAAAGGGATAAAGGAAAGGCGATTTTTGTTGTTTCTTTTGAACTTGATGAAGTTACAGATCTTGCAGACCGCATTTTAGTAATTTATGAAGGAGCGATTGTTGGAGAACTTAATCCAAAGAAAACAAATCATGCTGAACTAGGATTATATATGTTAGGAACTAAACAAAGTGCTCCAAAAGTAAAAGCAGGTGATCATAATGAGTACTACAGTTAAAACTTTATTCATAATTCTTATGTCATTGTATCTTTTAGGACTATTTACAATTAGTTTAAAATTTATTTTAGAAAAATATTATCCTAAATTAAAAAATGATAAGGAAAAACCTGAAAATCAAGTATTATTTAAAGATGAAGATTCAAAAGAAATTCTGAAAGAAGAAAAAGTTGAACTGAAAGAAGAAAAACAAAATGAAAAGTTTGACTTTAAAGAATTCATAAGTAAAGTTCGTAAATCCCCAACATACAAATCATTTAAGGTAGCGGTAATTTCGATATTAATTGGTATTTTATTAGGATTTTTGATTATGGTAATTACTAAACCATCTTCTTCTTTAGAAGGACTAAGAAGATTGTTTGTAGGTGGGATGAGAAGTAAAAGAAGTATTGGTGATGTATTAGCTGATGCAGTACCAATCATGTTAACAGGTCTTGCTTTTGCTTTTGCAAGTAAAACTGGTTTATTTAATATTGGTGCTTCAGGGCAATTTATTGTTGGTGCGGTTTTTGCATTATACGCAGCTAGATTACTTACTTTACCACCTGTTATACACTGGATGGTATGTGTGTTAGCGGGAGTTTTAGCTGGTGCAATTTGGGGAGCAATTCCTGGATTCCTCAAAGCTTTCTTTAATGTAAGTGAGGTTATTGGGACGATTATGATGAACTATATTGGAATTTATCTTGTATCAATAATGGCAATTTATCCTCCAGTATTTGACACACTATATAATCGTATAGCTATTAATCATCCAACTGCTTGGACACCAATTTTAGGTTTAAATAAAATCTTTGGCGGTTCTAAGATAGATATTGGGATTTTTGTTGCTATTTTAGTAGCAATTTTGATTTTCTTTATTTTAAAGAAAACAACATTAGGTTATCAGTTAAAAGCTGTTGGTTATTCTTCAACTGCTTCAAAAGCCGCTGGAATAAATTATAAAAAGAATATAATTATTTCAATGGCTATTGCAGGTGGTCTTGCAGGCTTAGGTGGCGTATTTGCTTATCTAGCAAAGAGCCCTCTATTTTTATCGGGTATGAGCCACGTTCCTCCTCAAGGATTTGAAGGAATGAGTGTAGCCTTACTTGCCAATAGTCATCCTGTAGGAATAATCTTTACTAGTGTTTTTATTAGTTATTTGAAAAATAGTGCAGAGACTTTACAAATTGTAGGTTATAACCGAGAAATCGCAAGTGTAATTATTGCCTCAATCATCTTTATGGCTGCCTTATCTAAAATTATTTCAATTGTTTTAGATAAAGGAATCTTAAAAAATCTTTTTAAGAAAAAAGTAAAAGAAGAAGCACAAGTGGAGGTGAATGATCATGTCTAATTTCTATAATTTTATGGGATTATTCTTGATGAGTTTTATTCCACTTATGGTTGTTGCAATTGGTGCAATGATGAGTGAAAAAGGAGGAGTTACTAATATTGCTTTAGAGGGTATTATGATACTTGGTGCTTTTTGTGGGGTATTAGTAGTTAAGTTTTTGGGTAGAGCAATTGACCTAAGTGCTGAAAGTTCGATGTTGACGATTCAAGGCGTTTACTTAATCGGTTTACTTGTAGCTGCTGCAGCAGGTATTGTCATAGCACTTCTTCATGCTTTTGCCTCAATTAACCTAGCTGCTAATCAAATCATTAGTGCAACTGCAATAAATACATTAGCTCCTGCTTTAGTAGTGTTCTTAACTATGACATTAGCATTAGGTCAAACAAGAGGTTCTGATGAGATTGAAGTACCATATGCCTTATTTAGGATTAAAGAAATGGGATTCTTATCAAAAATACCGTTTTTGGGAGATCTGTTCTTTAAAAATGTTAACTTAAGTACACTAATTGGTGTTATAATTTTAATTACTAGTTATGTAATTTTATATAAAACTCGTTTAGGTTTAAGAATTAGAGCTTGTGGTGAACATCCAGAAGCTGCAGATTCAGTTGGTATTAATGTTTATAAAACAAGATATTTTGGAACATTAGCTAGTGGTGCTTTAGCCGGTGTTGGCGGATATATGTTAATTACTAACATATACACAGTATATAATGGTAGCGTTGCTGGTTATGGATTCTTAGCGATGGCAGTTATGATTTTCGGTAACTGGAAACCATTTAAGATTGCTATAGCTGCTGCATTTTTCTCGTTTTTAACTGTTCTTGCAAGCGGAATAGCTTATATTCCTTTCTTAGAAAACTTAGGCTTTTCAAACGAGGTATTAAAGATGTTACCATTTATCGCTACATTAGTAGTATTAATCTTCTTTTCTAAAACTAACCAAGGCCCTAAGGCTAATGGAATTCCTTATCAAAAGGGTGGAAAATAATTGACTTATTTAGAAAAATAAGTTATACTATTTCTAAGTTAAAAGCTAGGAAAAGAAGGAGTAAATAGGCAAGTTACTTTTAAAGAGAGTAATCATTTTGGTGGAAGATTACAAGTAATCCTATTGAAGTAGTCTTGGAGCTGAACTAGTGAAATAGTAGTAACTAGTTTCGTTAAGTAAGCGTTAATTACTAATGAAGGTGCATAGCTGTATACTATGAATTAAGGTGGTACCGCGAATAATTCGTCCTTAAAATTTAATTTTAAGGACTTTTTATATGGAGGAATGAGATGAAAGAGTTAGATTTAAAATACGATTTTAAAAGAGTTGAAAAGGGAAAATATGAAAAATGGGTAAAAGAAGGTTATTTTACAGCTGGTGATACGAGTAAAAAGCCATATTCAATTGTTTTACCACCACCTAATGTAACTGGTGAGTTACATTTAGGACATGTTTTTGATAGTACACTTCCTGATATTATTATTAGACGTAAAAGAATGCAAGGATATGATTGCTTATGGCTTCCTGGAATGGACCATGCTGGGATTGCAACTCAAGCAAAAGTTGAAGCTATGTTAAGAGAAAAAGGCATTTCTAAATATGATTTAGGTCGTGAAAAGTTTTTAGAAGAATGTTGGAAATGGAAAGAGTTATATTCAGGTAAAATTAGCCATAGTTGGTCGATGCTAGGTTTATCTTTGGATTATACAAGAGAAAGATTTACTTTAGATGAAGGATTAAACCGTGCTGTTAATTATGTTTTTACAAAAATGTATCAAGAAGGTTTAATCTATCAAGGCGAGAGAATTATCAACTGGGATATTGCTAGCAAAACTGCTTTATCAAATATCGAAGTAATTTATGAAGAGGAAGAAGCAAGTTTATATTATTACGAATATCGTTTAGTAGATGGAAGTGGTTCTTTAGTTATTGCTACAACAAGACCAGAAACAATGTTTGCTGACCAAGCATTAATGATTAATCCTAAAGACAAAAGATATTTGAAATATGTTGGGAAAGAAGTTTATATTCCATTAACTAATATCAAGATTCCAATCATCACTGATGATTATGTAGATATTAAATTTGGTACTGGTGTTGTAAAGGTAACTCCTGCTCATGACCCTAATGATTTTGAAGTAGGAAGAAGACATAATTTAGCTCAACCTTTATGTATGAATGAAGATGGAACGATGAATGCTTTAGCTGGCAAATATGATGGTATGGAACGTTTTGCTTGTCGTAAGCAAGTTTTAGAAGATCTTAAAAAAGAAGGATATTTTAGAAAAATCGAAAAGATAACACATGCCATTGGTCATAGTGAAAGAACTGGGGTTATTGTTGAACCTAGATTATCAAAACAATGGTTTGTAAAGATGGACAAGTTAGCTTCTGATGTTTTAGAAATGCAAAATAACCCAGATGAAAAAGTAAACTTTCATCCTAAACGTTTTGAACGTACTTTTAAACAGTGGCTAGAAAATATTCAAGATTGGTGTATTAGTAGACAATTGTGGTGGGGACATCAAATTCCTGTTTGGTATAAGGGTGAAGAGATTTATGTAGGAACAGAAGCTCCTAAAGGGAAAGGTTGGACAAGAGATCCAGATGTTTTAGATACATGGTTTTCAAGTGCACTTTGGCCGTTTAGTACGATGGGATGGCCGGAAATAACTCCAGATTTAAAACGTTATTTCCCGACTGATGTTTTAGTAACTGGCTATGATATTATTTTCTTTTGGGTAGCTAGAATGGTGTTTCAATCAAAACATTTCTTAAATACTAGACCATTTAAAGGAGTTTTAATTCATGGTATAGTTAGAGATGAAATAGGTAGAAAAATGAGTAAATCTTTAGGCAATGGTATTGTACCTGAAGAGATGATTGATAAATATGGAGTAGATAGTTTAAGGTATTTTATCACTACTACAGTTTCTCTAGGAGAAGACTTAAGGTTTTCTCAAGAAAAAGTAGAAGCTGCTTGGAACTATATCAATAAGATTTGGAATATTGCGCGTTATATCAAGATTCAATTTGATAATGCATCTTATAATGGTGAAGAAATAGATAAAAAACATTTAAGCTTACTTGACAAATGGTTCATTACTCGTTTACATAAAGTAATAAGAGAAGTAGACCCTCATTTTGAAAAATATAATTTTGGTGAAGCAGCTAGAGCAATTTATCGCTTTATTTGGGATGATTTTGCATCTTGGTACTTAGAGATGACTAAAGTTGTCTTTACAGAATCTACAAGCAAAGAAAAGAGAATTAATACTTGTGCTGTCTTAAACTATGGTTTAAAGACAATTTTGAAATTATTACATCCATTTATGCCTTTCTTTACAGAAGAAATCTATCAAAAATATTATTCTCAAAGTATTGTAATTAGTAATTGGCCAGAAGTAGACAAGAACTTAAGATTCAATATAGGGGATAAAATGAATATAATTTTTGATATTATTACTAATGTTAGAAATATTAGGGCTGAATACAAAATTGTTAATTCTAAAAAAATTGATTTAGAATTTGAAACAAAAGATCAATCAATTAAAAAAACAATTGAAGAAAATTTAGAATATTTAAAGAGATTTTGTAATTATGATAACTATCAATTTTTAGATAAAATTGATTTGAAAGATAAAGCTGTTAGAGTTTTGAAGGGCCTAACAATGGCACTTCCTTTAAAAGATTTAATTAATTTTGAAGAGGAAAAAGAAAAACTTAATTTAGAAAAAGCTAGGTTAGAAAGCGAAATTAGTAGATGTGAAAAGATGCTTGAAAATCCTAACTTTGTATCTAAAGCACCAGCTAGCAAAGTTGAAGAAGAAAGGAATAAGTTAGAATCATATCGTAAACAATTAGGTGATGTTTTAGATTTGATTAAGAGTTTTAGTTAAGATGTTTGATAATGTAATTGAACTAATAAACTATATTGAAAACTTAAAAAAAATACAAAAGAAAACTAATTTAGATCATATGCAATCACTATGTGATTTCTTTTCCAATCCTGAAGATAAATTAAAGATTATTCATGTAGCTGGAACTAATGGTAAAGGTTCAGTTTCTAGCTATTTAGAAAATATTCTTTTAGAAAATGGGTATAATGTTGGGAAGTTTACATCACCTTATGTTATTGTTTTTAATGAAAGAATTACCTATAATGGTGTAAATATTTCGGATGCTGATTTATTAAACTATGGTAATTACATTATTAGTAAATTTGAAGAGATGGAAACAAAAGGTATATATAGACCATCATTTTTTGAATTTATGACCATTCTTACTTTTCTTTATTTTAGTAAGCAAAAAAATATTGATTATGCTATTATTGAAGTGGGAATTGGTGGCTTATTAGATGTAACTAACGTCATTAAAAACCCTGTTCTTACAATTACAACTAGCATTTCTTTAGATCACCAAAATGTTTTAGGGGATACAATTGAAGAAATTGCCATTCAAAAGTTAGGTATTTTAAAAGAAAAAGTTCCTCATATAGCATTATTGCAAGAAGAACTTGAATGTATATTTATTGAAGAAACCAAAAAGAAAAATGTTTCTTTGTATTTTGTAGCAAAAGACGATATTAAAAATTTGAAGTTGAGCTTAGAAGCAACAGAATTTAAATTTTTTGATAAACATTATAAAGTAAGACTTTTAGGTGAGCATCAAGCGTTCAATGCAGCACTAGCAATTTTAGGATCTAAAGTCTTGGAGGACAAAAAACTAATTTTTTTAGACTATGATAAAGTATGTAGAGGTCTTGAAAAAACTTATTGGCCTGGAAGGCTAGAAATAATTTCTAAAGACCCACTTATGTTAGTAGATGGTGCTCATAATATTGGTGGTATAGAAAGCTTAGTTAACTTTCTTAAAACAGTAAAAGATGATAAAAAAGTAATTGTTTATTTTGCAGTTAGCTCTAATAAAGCAAAGGATCAAATGATTTTAAAACTTGATGAAGTAGCAGATGAAATTGTCTTTTCTGAGTTTCATTACAAAAGAAGTGATAAAGCTATTAATCTAATTGACTATTCTCATATAAAAAATAAGCGAATCGCAAGTGAAGATGAAATTGAATTAAAAATAATTAATAATTCAGATCCAAATAGTTTGATTATATTTACTGGAAGTTTATATTATGTATCAGAAGTGATTAAAAAATTAAAAGCATAATTTGCTTTTAATTTTTATAATATAATTAAGGGTGATGAAAATCAAAGGAAATATTATGCTTAGGGAAATCCCAAGAGAAGAAAGACCGAGAGAAAGACTAATTAAAAATGGTCCGCAATCATTAGCTACATATGAATTATTAGCTATTGTTTTACGAACTGGTTATAAGAAAAATAGCGTTTTAGATGTTTCTAAGAATCTACTTAGTAGATTTAGTGATTTAAATGAATTAAGTGAATCAACGATTCAAGAATTAAAAACTGTTCCGGGTATTGGTGAGGCAAAAGCGGTAGAACTTTTAGCTGCTATTGAACTTGGTAAAAGAATTAATATTCCAAAAAGGTCTCAAACTTCTCTTACTAATCCAAACAATGTTTATAATTTTGTAAAGGAAAAACTTCAAAATTTGAACCAAGAGTATTTAATAGCTCTTTATTTAAATTCTAAAAGTGAATTAATTCAGATGCGAACTATATCGGTAGGGGCTGTTAACTTGACAGTTTTTGATATTAAAAATATTCTAAAATGGGGACTAAAGTATTCATCAACGGCAATTATTTTAGTTCATAACCATCCATCTGGTGATCCAACACCATCAAGACAAGATATTAATGCAACTAAGGATATTATAAAAGCTGCTGCTACAGTTGATTTATCGGTAGTAGATCATTTGATTGTTGGGAAGGGGAGTTATTATAGTTTTTTAGAGAAAGGAATGATGAGGAGTTTATGAAAAAGATAACTGAAGTTATAGTAGAAGGAAATATTTATTCTGCTTATTTAAAACGAAGTAAAAGAAGTAAAACTGCACTTAAAGTTACTGATAATTTGGAAATTATAATTAGTTCTCCTAAAAATTTAAGCGAAAATGAATTCAAAAAGATACTAAAAAATACTAGTTTATGGATTGAATCAGAGGTTATCAAGAAAAAGAAGTTTTATGAAGAAAGGAAAGTAAAGGAGTTTCAAGATGGTAGAGTTATTTGGTTAAATGGTAAATGCTATGATTTGGTTCCAAACAACAAACAAATAGCTAATCATTTAATTAAAGATAATATTATATATATTTCAAAGAACTTTTCTTATAAAAAAGTATATGATGAAGTTTTAAAAAAGATTGAGATAATATTTACTAAATATAAAAGACTCCTAGATTTTGTTCCTAATGACACTATTTTAAATTTTAAATACTATAAAAGTAGATGGGGAGTTTGTTATTTTAAGAAAAAAGAAGTTATTTTAAATGAATTAATGGCGATTCTTCCTGATCATTTAATAGAATATATTGTTGTTCATGAGCTAGTTCATTTTAAATATCAAAGTCACGGGCGTTATTTTCATGATTTTTTAGAAAAAATAATTCCTAATCATATGTTAAGGCAGAAGGAATTAAATTTTTTCACTAATATTTTATATAAAAAAGAGTAATTTTTATTTTCTTTCAATAATATACTTATTGAAGGAGAGAAGATTATGATTATGAATATTAAAATCAAAGAAACAAACGAAGAACCAAGTTTAAAGCAAATGTATTATGCTTATTATGCAAAGAAGGCTAGAGTACGTTTAGGTCTAACATTAGAGCAGGCATCAAAATTAGTATGCAGTTTGAGTTATATGAGTAAATTTGAAAATATGCTTGTAACTCCACCTGCTAAGTTTTTAAAACAAATTGAAAGAATTTATGGAATTGAATTTAAGAAAGTAGATTGGCTAAGAATTGAAACTATTTTAAATTCTTTATTAATTCATTTTTTAAAGGGTGATATTGAGCCAATTAAAGAAGCTAGTGATGCTTTTGATGAATTAGATTTTTCAGCTACAGGGACAATAGTAAAGGGTTATTATTTATTAATGATTAAAGACTATGATGGTTTAAGAAAAATATTTATTGAAATGAAAGATATTGTGAATAATATTTCTCGTAAAGAACAAATATTACTGACAATTCTAAAAATTGGTATGGACTTATCAAAACATCAAACAGGTAATTTAAATCTTTTATTTACCGAGCTTGATAATGCGAAGATTACTGATAATTATACTTTATGGATAATTAATTATTATAAAGCTATTTATGCTTTTCATTTAGGTGATATACCAATGTTTCTTCATAGTTTTGATACTTTAAGAAAGAGAAATTATTTGTATAATCCAATTGATAAAATGATGATTTTAGAAATGCTTTATGTAAGGATTATTGTAAATGAGATGGGATTAGCAGAAAAAGCTAGTGCTTGGGAAGAAAATGTTAATGCATTTTCTGAAGTCATTCAAGATGATTTATTTTATTATAAAACTTTAATAGATTTAAGAAATCTTTATCGTTATGGTATTGCTGATGCAATCTTGAAAAAAGATAAACAAAGAGAGCCTCGTTTCATGGCACTTATTGGAATTTGTGCTTATGTAAATAGAGTAGATAAAGTTTGTGAGTTATTTTTAAATCTTACAGAGAACTTAAGTGTTAAAGAAGAAGATGAAGTTCACGAAGTATTTATTAATTATTTAAGATTAAAACTTAGTGGTGCAAGTAGTGATGAATTGCTTGATGAACTTAAATATAAGATTTTTCCTTATACTACTAATCATCGTTATTCTTTATATGACCGTTTTTATAATTATGAGTTTGCAACAATCCTTGAAAGCCAAGCTAAATATAAAGCATCATACTTTAGGTTAAAAGAATTACATTTTGATGGTTTGTTTTAAATAAAAAATCATTTAAAATAAAAGGGCTAATTGCCCTTTTTCTTGATAAAAAGCTTGTTTTGAGGTATAATAATATAGGTGAAAAATATGTCTTATTTAGAGTATTTAAATACTTATCTTAAATCAGAATTAATTGAAGAAATGGAAGAAGATGCTAAGATTAATAAAGTTCCAATTATTAGTAAAGATAGTCTTAGTTTTTTATTTATGCTTATAGATCTTAAAAAGCCAAAAAGGATTTTGGAAATTGGAACAGCTATTGGTTATTGTGCTATAAACTTAGCAAGTTTTGATTGTGATTTAATTATAGATAGTATTGAAAGAGATGAAGCACTTTACAATAAAGCAAAAGTTAATGTTAGTAAAGCAAAATTAGAAAAAAGAATTAATTTATATTTAGCTGATGCACTTACTATAGATAATAATGAACTTAAATCTTATGATTTGATCTTTATTGATGGCGCAAAAGCTCAATATGAAAAGTTCTTTAATAAATTTAAGAGCTTGTTGAAAGAGGGAGGGATTATTGTAAGTGATAATCTTCTTTTTCACAATCTCCTATTTGAAGAAAATGTAAGTAAGAATGTTAAGGGATTAACTGATAAAATTAAGAAATATAATCTTTTCTTAAAAGAAAATGAAGAGTTTAAAACTTACTTTTTTCAAGTTGGAGATGGAATTGGAGTGAGTATAAGAAAATGAGTAAATTAATTACAGATTATACTATGGCTAAAGATTTAAAACTAGATGTTTCTGGTTTTATTATTAATTTTAAGCCTTATTCTTTATTTCCTAAATATCGTTTTTCTCTTGAAGAAGTTAAGGTAATTATTCCTAAAATTAGAAAAGAAAATAAATATGTTTTCTTAAATATTGATGCTTTAATAAGAGAAAAAGA
>DAOSSK010000014.1:0-14197 GCA_035377365.1 Bacilli bacterium | reverse complement strand
TGATTTATGTGGTTTATCATTCTATAACTACATTGGTGGATTTAATGCTCGCACACTTCCAACTCCAATGCTTAACATCTTAAACGGTGGAAGCCACGCAGATAACAACGTAGATTTCCAAGAATTTATGATTATGCCTGTAAGTGCTAAAAGCTTTGCAGAAGGAATTAGAGTTGCAGCAGAAATTTTCCATACTCTTAAAAAAGTTTTAAAGAAAGATGGAAAAAATACATCTGTAGGTGATGAAGGTGGATTTGCACCTAACCTTGGAAGTAATGAAGAAGCTTTACAAGTAATTATGCAAGCTATTAAAGAAGCAGGATATGTTCCTGGTAAAGATATCATGTTAGCAATGGACGTTGCTGCATCAGAATTCTACAACAAAGAAACTAAGAAATATGTTTTAGATGGTGAAGGTGGAAAAGCATTATCATCTAAAGAATTAGCTGATTTTTATGTAGAGCTTGTAGAAAAATATCCTATTATTTCAATTGAAGACGGATTAGATGAAGATGATTGGGATGGTTGGAAATATCTAACAGAAAAACTAGGAAAGAAAATCCAACTTGTTGGGGATGACTTATTTGTAACTAACACTGCAAGATTACAAAAAGGTATTGATTTAGGAGTTGCAAACTCAGTTTTAATTAAAGTTAACCAAATTGGTACACTAACTGAAACATTAGAAACTGTAGAACTTGCTAAGAAACATAACTATACAGCAGTTATCTCACATAGATCAGGTGAATCTGAAGATACAACTATTGCAGACTTAGCTGTTGCATTAAACACAGGTCAAATTAAGACAGGTTCAGCTAGTAGAACAGATCGTATCGCTAAGTATAATCAATTATTAAGAATTGAAGATGAATTAGGTGATACATCTAAATATTTAGGGAAAGACTCTTTTTATAACTTAAAGCAAGAAAAATAAACAAGAAAATGTAGGCTTAAGCCTACATTTTTAATTTCTCTAAAACAATTAAATTTTTATTTTAAAAAACCTTGATTTTTCAAAAAAAATAGAGGATAATAAAAATGAGGGTTGATTGTATGAAAAACAAAACAATTAAAAAATTTTTTATTTTTATTTTTATTCTATTGTTAGGACCTTTGATTTATAATGTTAAAACAACGACATTATATGCTGAATCATTTGTTGGAGCTGGATGTTCTATTCCAAGTTATCGATTAGTTACTTTAAAGACACAAAAAGGAAGTGATGTTTCCGCTTTTGAGTTTTTTAACGAATTATCGCCAGAAGAAATAATTAATTGTGCACAAGAAGTAAGCGACAACTATCCCAATGTAATTAAATTAGCTGATGCTTCTCGGAAATATAATTGTCACTCATATGCATGGCATAATCGTTATTATACTCAAAATAAGTATTGGATTAATGATCCGACCATTTATCACGAGGATGGAAGTTTTTATGAAGGTGTATGTGCTATTGGTAACATAGTAGCCTATATAGATGCAAACGGCAAAAATATTCATTCAGGAGTTATAACGGCTATTTCAAACGGACCTTCTTACAGTGATATTGAAAATGCTGATTTACTTACAGTTAAATCAAAATGGGGAGATTATGGATTATATTCACATAATGGCAATGATTGTCCATATGTAAGATTAGGTAGTGGTGGGATCGATGGTGTAAGTAATCCTGCCGTAGAATTGAGATATTATAAGCATATGCATTATGATGCAACATATGTTGATTATGATTATGATTATCATAAAGTTTATTGTGGGTTTTGCGATGATGTTCTTTTAGAACCGCATCATTGGGTGCCAGGTGCAATTTACCCTGACTTTGTTAATGGTGAAGGTATTAATTATATACCTATCTTTGTTTGCTATTACTGTGATAAGGTAAGTAATTTACCACCATATTAAAGGAGATGAAAAAAATGAAGAAAAAGTTTATTTATTTTTTAATTGTATTATTAAGTGCTTTTATGGTAAGTGCTTGTTCTAAAACTAATAAAAATTTAAAAGATGTTGTAAATGAAGTAGGAAGTTACAAGGATGTAACCCATATCGAATTAGGAGTTTCTCCTGTATCTTCTTTAGCACAAAACTTATTTGAGAAAGAGGAAATAGCTAAGGAGTATTTTGCGTTATATCAAGATTGTGATTTTAAGAAAATAGAGAAAGCAAAATATGATGAAATAATGCTAGATGTTAAGCCAGCTAGTTTTACGGTTTTTCCTTATGGAAGAGCTGCTACCGCTATTTATTTAAAAACAACTGATCCGAATAAATATGAGCCTATTTTAATTGATTTTATTAAAAAGGAAAATCAAGAAAATTTTATTATCATAACTAATCCGGAGAAAGAATATTTTTATTTAGCTGATGACTTAATTTTTGATGAGGTAGTTAATTACCATTATGAAACAATAAGCGAATATTGGGCAAAGAAGTAAGTTATTATTATAGAAACAATAAAATTAAATCTAGTAAAAATAAAACCCTTATTTAAATAAGGGTTTTTATTTTGGGAAGCTAGATAGTTTTTAACTATGAAAATGAAATGATTTGTGTTATAATATTATATAGGTGATGAAGATGAAGAGGAATAAGGAAGTAATAGACATTATTTTATCAGGTGAGCCTAAAAGGGGGAAAAGTCAATTGGAATTGGCTGAGCTTTACCATGAAATGAAAGCAATTAAAAAAGAAGAAGATCCCTATTTAGACTATACTTTAGATCAAAAAAATAAGAAAATAAATGAGTTTATTATAGAATTTCCTTTAAGCTTAGAGTCTTTTTTAAATCGTTTATATACTCTTTTATTATTTCAAGAAGGAATAAAGAAAGATTTAAAATTTAAAATTAATTTAGAAAAGGTTAATGATGCTTCGCTTATTTTCAAAGATGCTTGTAAGACTCTTAGTGAAGCATATAGTGATGTTGATAAAGCAAAGGAAGATGCAGTAGATCAGATTTTTAATCAGCTTCGAATTTATGAAAAAAAGTTTAAAGAAGCAAGTGAGATCTTAAGTTATTTATACGATACTTATTTTCGTAATATCAAAATGACATCTTTAGCGGCAATAAAAGATAAAAAGAGTTATGAACTTGAAGGTTTAGCACGAGAAGTAAATGCTTTAATTAAATCATACAGTAATTTAGAGCATGCCTATTATGATATTTATTACTATAGTGGAGATTTGATTGTTAAGACCGTTAAAGCTTTAGTAAGTTGTTTAGAGAAAGGGAAAAATAAGTCTTATGCTCTTACATATAACTATTCCTACTTTTTAAAAAGCGATGCAATTTTAAATTTTGAATTGAAAGAATGGATTAATTTATTTAATAAGTTTAAGTTTATTATGAAAACAACATCAAATGTAGAGTTGTATGATTATTTGCAATTTAGCGAGTTATACCAAAAGTTAGAAAAAAGGTATTTTGTTGTTTTAATATTTTATGAATTTGGAGGTGGCAGATAAGTGCGGGGAGATTTTCATATGCATACGATTTACTCAGATGGTAATTTGAGTGTGGAAGAAATATTAGCAGAAGTAAAAACCCAAAAACTTACACATTTTGCCATTACTGACCACGATAATTTAACTGGTACGATAGAAGCTGTTGATCTTGCTCCTAAATATGGTTTAGTTGGTATTTATGGTTTAGAGCTTTCTACCGTGAATAATGGTGAATCTATACATATTTTAGGTTATTTCTCCCAAAAAGAGCAGATTATTAAAATCGAACAATTCTTAAAACAAATGCAAGATATCAGAGAAAGAAGAGCTTTGGAAATACAAAACAGATTAAAAGAATATTTTGATATTGAAATAGATTTAAATAAACTAGATTCTGAAGTGACAGTTACAAGATATAATATTGCTAATTTAATTATTGATGCCGGTTATCCTTATAGTTTAAAAGAAATTTTCGATAAATTTATTGGTGATGATTGTCCTGCCTATGTTCCTAGTACGAAAATATCGAGTAAAGAAGGAATAAAAGTTATTAAAGATGCTGGAGGAATAGCTATTTTAGCCCATCCGATTTTATATGAGAACAACGATGTTTCAGAGTTTTTAGAATATGGAATTGATGGTATAGAAGTATTTTATCCACACGTAACAGATAAACAAATCGAAGTTTATTTAAATTTTTGTCAGCAATATGACTTATTAGTTACAGGAGGCTCAGATTTTCATCGTTTTGATGACTATAAACATGGAAATATCGGTAGTGTTTATTTAAAAAATCCTTATTTAGCTAAATTCTTAGAAAGGTTAAATAAATGAATATTTATAAAATAGCAGTTGATTTAATTACTAAAGTAATGAATAAAGACTTTAGTTTAAAAAGAGAATTGAAGAAAGTATATGGAAAATATAGATTTACGGAAGCTGAAAAACAAAGGCTAGAAGATATAGTTTTAGGAGTAATAGATCATTATTTAGAATTAGACTATTATCTAGAGCCATATCTATACAAAAAAACAAAAGATGATGTGAAGAACTTATTATTAATCGCTCTTTATTTACTAATTTATCGTCAAGAAAATTTAGAGATTGTTATTGAAGAAGCATGTAAAGTAGCTGTGTTAAAAAATAAAGGTGTTAGTAATTTTGTTCGCCGAACTTTAAGAAACTTTTCTAAAAATAAAACAAGAGATTTAGGTAATTTACTTGATCTTGATCGTTTAAGTATTGAATATTCCTATCCTTTATGGTTAGTTAGTTATTTACTAAAAGATTATTCTTATAGTGATGTTGCTTTAATCTTAAAGCAAGAAGAAACAAAAGAGAAGAATTTAACGCATCTAGCAATTAAACAACTTAAATTAGCTCTTGATGCTATTGGCTTAGATTTATGGGCTAGTAGAGAAAGTATTGGTTTTTTAAGTGATAAAGTAAAAAAAGGTAAAGTTTTCGCTGTTTTAGAAAAGAAAAAAAGACAAAGACAATTAGAAAGTTTTTTAAAAAAAGAAAAGAAACAAAATGTTAGACTAGCTTTAATTTCGCCTTTGTTTATCCAAGATGAAATAAGGGAGGAGTCTTTAGATTTTGTGTTAATAAATAGTCCTTCTTCAAAGTTAGTCAACTATAAAAAAGAGAAAGACTTAAAATATAAAGTAAGTTTAGCGGGAATAAAAGAGATTATTGCAATTCAAGAAGCTGTTTTGGAAGAAGTAGCTCCTTTATTAAAACTTAATGGAGAGTTGTGTTATTATACTAATACTGTTAATAAAGATGAAAATGAAAGAGTTATAACTGAGTTTTTAAAAAACAATCCTAGTTATAAGTTATTAAAAGAAATAAGTTACGATACAAGTAGGATTAATGGCTATTTAGCTTATTTAAGGAAGATTGCATGAGATCGTTATATAGTATTTCAAGGAAAAACTTAGAAGCTTTTTTGCTTCAAAATGGCTATCCCAAGTATCGAGCTATACAGATTTTTGAAGGTTTGTATAAGCAAAATGTAAGTAATATTGATGATATTAAAGTTTTAAAACAAGATTTTAAGGAGTTTTTAAAAGGAAATTTTTACTTAAATCAAATTAGACTTATGGGAAAAGAAGAGTCAGTTGATGGTACTGTTAAGTACTTATTTTCATTAGCTGATAATCATTTAATTGAAACTGTTTTAATGAAACATGATTATGGTAATAGCGTTTGTATTTCCACACAAGTTGGTTGCAATTTTGCCTGTGCTTTTTGTGCTTCTGGTTTACTAAAAAAACAAAGGAATTTGAAGACAGATGAGCTGGTCTTACAAGTTAAGTATATTAATGATGATTTAAAGAAAAAACAAGAAAAAGTAAGTAGTGTTGTTATTATGGGGATTGGTGAGCCTTTTGATAACTATGATAACTTACTGGAGTTTTTAGAGATTGTAAACGACAGTAAAGCTTTAGAAATTGGTTCACGCCATATTACGGTAAGTACTGTAGGTTTAGTACCTCAAATTGAAAAATTTAGCACTTTTTCTTTACAAGTTAACTTAGCTGTTTCTTTGCATTTTGCTTCTGATGAGAAAAGGAGTAAATATATGCCAGTAAACAGAGCTTATAATTTACAGGCTTTAAAGAAAACATTATTAAAATATTTTGTAAAGACAAAACGGAGAGTGACAATTGAGTATATTTTACTTAAGGGAGTTAATGATAGTATAGGAGATGCTAAATTGTTAGTTGATTTTGTTTCTGGTTTAAATTGCTATGTAAACTTAATTCCTTATAATCAAACAAATAGTAAATTTGAGCGAAGTGAAGAAGCTAAAGTAAATGAGTTTTTTAAGTATTTAAAGAAAAATAAAGTTAATGTGACTAAAAGAAGAGAACAAGGGCACGATATTAATGCTGCTTGTGGGCAATTAAGAAATAAACAAATTAAGGAGGTTTAATGGAAGGTATTGTAACTAAATTGGTTAGTGGCGATTATACAGTAAGAGTAAAAGATCAAGAATATATTTGTAAGCCCCGTGGCCTTTTTCGCCATAAAGAGCAAGATATTTATGTAGGGGATCGGGTGATTATTGATGAAAATAACATCATTATTGAAGTTTTAGAAAGAAAAAACTTACTTTTACGTCCTAGTGTAGCTAATATTGACCAAGTTATTTTAGTTTTCTCTTTGAAAGAACCTGAGCTTAATTTGTATTTACTAGATAGAATGATTGCATATTATGAATATTTAGCTTTAAAGATCACAATTGTTTTTTCTAAAACAGATTTAGATTTAAAACGAACATATTTAGATATTGTCCATTATTACAAAAATTTATATCAAGTATATTTGTTTTCTAAAAATGAAGAAAATGACTTTACTGGCTTATTTACTGACAAAATTTCCGTTTTAAGTGGTCAAAGTGGCGTTGGTAAGTCAACTTTACTTAACAGTTTAGGCTTTAATTTGAAAACGCAGGAGATTAGTCAAGCATTAGGGCGAGGTAAACATACAACAAGACATGTAGAGTTATATAAAGTATTAGATGGTTTAGTTATGGATACACCAGGCTTTGGTATAATAAGTTTAGAAAAGTTTAATGAAATAATTTTAGCTCACTCATTTAAAGAATTCTTTTCCTTAAGCCATAACTGCCGTTTTGCTACTTGTTTACATATTAATGAACCTAATTGTGCAGTAAAAGAAGCACTAGAAAAAGGAAAGATTTTAAAATCAAGATATGAAAACTATCTTTTATTACATGAAGAAGTTAAAGAAATATTAAAAAAGAAGTATTAGGAGGATATTATGAAAATAGCACCATCAATTTTATCAGCAAACTTCAATCATTTGTATGATGATGTGAAGGATTTAAAGAAATTAGGATGTGATTATCTCCATGTCGATGTAATGGATGGTCATTTCGTTCCTAATATTAGTTTTGGAACTTTAGCTTATGAGAATTTAAAAGGAAAATTAGATATGATTTTCGATGTTCATTTAATGATTACTGATCCTTTGTATTATGCTCCTATATTTATTAAAAAAGGTGCAGATATTTTAACTTTTCATTTAGAAGTAGACCAGAATAAAGATGAAATTATTAAAGTTATTAAAGAAAATGGAGCTAAAGTTGGAATTTCAATTAAACCGAAGACTAAAGTAGAAGAGATAGTACCTTATTTAGAAAAAATAGATTTAGTTTTAGTAATGAGTGTAGAACCTGGTTTTGGTGGACAAAAGTTTATGGAAAATAGTTTACCGAAGATTAAGTTTTTAGATGATTATAGAAAGAAACATAAACTAAACTATTTAATTGAAGTAGATGGTGGTATAAATGAAAAAACAGCCAAATTATGCAAAGATAATGGCTGTGATATTGCGGTGTGTGGAACATATGTGTTTAAGGCTAAGGACCGTAAGAAAGCAATTGAGGCTATTTTGAACTTATGATTTGTAAGATTGTAGGTGGATCTAAAGATTCTTTTAGTAAATTATATGAAAAGGATGAGAACGAATACATTATTGGCTTAGATAGTGGGACACTTTTACTTAACAAGTTAGGAATTAAAGTAGATCTTGCGATTGGTGATTTTGATTCAGTTGATATTAGTGATATTAAAGCAGATAAAGTAATTGTTTATCCTAAAGATAAAGATTATAGTGATTTAGAACTTGCTTTGATGGAAATAAAAGATGATAAGTTTTCAAAAGTATTAGTTTATAATGCTTTAGAGGAAAGATTTGATCATTCTTTATCGGCTATTATTAGTTTAATTAAGTATTTTCCTTTAAATATTTGTTTATTTGATTTAAATAATAAGATTTATTTAATAAATAAAGATACTAAATTTAAAAAGGGTGATTATAAGTATATTTCATTTTTTAGTCAAGATGCTTATATTACTTTAAGTGGATTTAAGTATAATGTAGATAATTATCACTTAACTAGTAACGATAACTTGTGTTTAAGTAATGAAATTGAAGAAGATGCTATTATCAAGACTAAAGATTTAGTTTTAGTTATAGAAAGCAAATAAAAAAGGCTTATATTCTAAGCCTTTTATTTACATTAAGCTCTTTCTACAAGTCCAGATCTTAATGCACGTGTTGATACATAAACACGTTTAATTTTGCCGTCAGCATCTTTAATTCTTACTTTTTGTAAGTTAGCTTTCCACTTTCTTCTAGTAGCTTTTAAAGAGTGAGGACGGTTGTTACCAGATTGAGTACCAATTCCAGTAACATAACATTTACGAGCCATAACTAAAACCTCCTTACTACTCTTAAATACTTTAATATTATACCAAAAAGTTTAAGAAAAAGCAACTTATTTATAAAAGAAAATATATATAAAAATTAGTTAAAATTTGCATTTAAAGGCACGAAAATGGTGAAAACAGCTCAAAAACGGCGAAAAAGGCCCGAATTTGGCGTTTCTGAGCGTTTTATCTCGTTTTAGGTAATTTGACCTTCGTTAAAACTATGAGAGCAAGCAAAAAAGACCTCTCAATGCTTGTTTTTAGAGTAAAACTGGAGAATTGTAAAGATAATGTAAGTTTTAAGGTATTTTTAAGGGTTGCATATTATAATACTTAAAAATAAATGGAGACGTATAATAAGGAGAGGTGTTTAAAATGAGTAATACTAAAATTTTAACGGGCAAATTATTCAAACAAATAATGAATAGTGGCGCGAAAAATTTAAAAGCTAATTACAAAAGAATAGACGAATTAAACGTATTCCCTGTACCCGATGGTGATACAGGTATAAACATGCTTATGACAATTGAAAGCGGCGTTAAAGAAATGAACGCATATACAAGTGACGATTTAAGCGGTACAATGCAAAAATTATCTCGTGGAATGTTAATTGGAGCACGTGGTAATTCTGGAGTTATCTTATCGCAAATCTTCCGTGGTTTAAGTAATGGTATCGGCGATGCTCAAGAAGCTGATGCAGTATTACTTGCTAGCGCTTATCAAGAAGCTGTAAAACAAGCATATAAAGCAGTTATGACACCTGTAGAGGGAACAATTTTAACTGTAGCACGTTTAGCAGCTGATCATATGAGCAAAATCGCTACAAAAGAGATGACAATTGAACAATTTTATGAAGAATATTTAAATGAAGCTAAGAAAGCATTAGATGATACACCTAATTTACTGCCAGTGTTAAAAGAAGCTGGAGTTGTAGACAGCGGTGGTGCTGGTTATGTAACTATCGTAGATGGTATCGTAGCTGATTTATCAGGTGCTGTAGATGTTGTAGTTGATTTAGATGCATCATTAGCAGCTACACCGACTATTAATCTTGCTTTTAACAGTGATGGTCATAGTCATGAGAATGAATTTGGTTATTGCACAGAATTCTTACTTCAACTATCTGATAAATACAAAAATAGTGTTGATGAAAGAACAATTCTTAATGAAATTAGTGTTTTAGGTGATAGCATTGTTTGTGTTAAAGATGGGGATATTATTAAAGTTCATATCCATACTTTAACTCCTGGTGTTATTCTAAATATTGGTCAAAGATATGGTGAATTTATTCAATTAAAGATTGAAAATATGACTTTACAACATAACGAAATTCATCATAGTGAGCCAAAAGAGAAAAATCAAGCTCCTAAAGTTGAAGCGAAACCAGAAGTTAAGAAAGAAAAATATGCTTTAGTAACTGTTGCTACTGGTGAAGGATTAATTAATACTTTTAAAGAACTAGGAGCAGATTATGTTATCCATGGTGGCCAAAGTATGAATCCATCAACTGCTGATTTCTTAAATGCTTATGGTGCTGTAAACGCAGAAAACATCATTGTTTTCCCTAATAATAGTAATATCGTATTAACTGCAAAACAATCTGCAGAGTTATATGAAGATGCTAAAATTTGGGTATTAGAAACTAAATCAATTGCTCAAGGATTCTCAGCAATCACAATGGTAGATTTAGAACAAGAACCAGAAGTTTTATTAAGCAATTTAAAGAAAGTAATTGCTAATGTAACTACAGGACAAGTTACTTATTCAATTAGAGATGCTGATAACAATGGTATCAAAATTAAAAAAGATGATTACATAGCTATTTGTAATGGTAAAATTGTAGCTAGTCATAAGAATCGTTATGAAACTACTAAGAGACTATTAAAAGAAAGTATCACTCCTGATAAAGAAATCATTACTATTATCAGAGGTAAAGATGCTGATCAAAGAGAAATTAATAATGTTGTTAAACACATTGCAAAGAACTATAAAAATGTGGAAGTAGACGTTGTTGAAGGAGATCAAGAAGTCTATAGTTATATTCTAGCGATAGAATAATCAAGGGGGCTTAAAGCCCCTTTAATTATAATTTAGGAGGAATAATTTGAAAAATATCCCATTAACTGAAAAAGAATATATTACGAAAAGAAATATTGCTATTTTCAAAAGGCATAAACTTAATACTGTATGGGATCTATTGACTTATTATCCTAAAAGATTTAATGATTATACAATAGTCCCAACAACTGATGCTCCTCTAGAGCAAACTATTACGATTTCCGGTATTGTTCAGGGGAAACCTTTTGTTTATAATGCAAGAAGTAAACTAACAGTCATGAATTTTTATATTGATAGTGATGGTAATAAAGTAAGAGTTACCATTTTCAATCGTCATTTTTTACGTTCAAAATTAAATTATGGTGTTTATGTTCGTGTAACTGGTAAGTTTCAAAAAGATATTAAAAACTTTACAGCTAGTGAAATTGAACTTGATGAATATAGTAATAACATTAGTCCTATTTTTGGAATTGATGGTATTACTGATGATAAATTATTTGAAATCAAACAAAAATTATTAAGGGAATATCGAAGAGAAATTGCCGATTATTTACCTCAAAGTTTGAAAGACGAACATGATCTAATTGATTTAGATAAGGCAATTAAGTTTGTGAATACACCTGACACAATGAGTCAAGTTGAAAAAGCAATTAAAAGAATTAAATTTGAAGAGTTATTGCTTTATCAATTAAAGATTAAATACTCATTATATATGAGAAAGAATCATCCTGAAGGTCTAAAAGTAAATTTCGATCAAGAAAAAGTTAATCAATTTATTAAAGATTTACCTTTTGAACTTACTAGAGATCAAAAAGAAGCTGTAGATAATATATTAAAAGATTTAAAATCAGATTATAAAATGAGTAGGTTATTACAAGGTGAGGTAGGTTCTGGTAAAACTGTTGTAGCTGCGATTGCTTTATATGCAGTACATACCGCAGGCTATCAAGCAGCAATGTTAGTTCCAACTGAAATTTTAGCCCATCAACATTTTGACACTTTGAAAAAAGCTTTTAAAAATACTGATTTAAACTTACAATTATTAACTGCTAGTGTATCATTACAAGAGAAAAAAGAAATTTTAAAAGATTTGGAAAAAGGAAAAGTAAATATTATACTTGGTACACATTCTCTATTTCAAAAAGATGTTAAGTTTCATAATTTAGGGTTTGTTGTTACAGATGAGGAACATCGCTTTGGTGTAAAACAAAGAGCTGAAATGATAGCTAAAGGTCAAAAGATTGATCACTTAAAGATGACAGCTACACCAATTCCAAGAACACTAGCTATTTCTGTTATGGGAGATTCTGACATCTCAACAATCAAAACAATGCCTGGAAATAAAAAACCAGTAATTACTGAGTATTTACAATATAAAGATAAAGATCTTATTATGACTCATATTAAAGAGGAATTAAAGCGTGGAAGACAAATTTACGTTGTTTGTCCAGCAATTGAAAAATCTGAAAG
Organism: Bacilli bacterium; assembly: GCA_035377365.1. GTDB lineage: Bacteria > Bacillota_I > Bacilli_A > ML615J-28 > CAG-698 > DUNF01. Next base: position 1,979 of record DAOSSK010000014.1, on the reverse strand, counting down.
TTTAGATTTAAAGAATGTTACAAATATTTACTTAGAATATAAAGAATTATTTGATGGTATTTGTGAAGTAGGGTTAATTCATAGTCGTCTAAAACAAGAAGAAAAAGAAGAAGTAATGACTAAATTTAAAGATGGAGAGATTAAAATTCTTATCTCTACTAGTGTTATTGAAGTAGGAGTTAATATATTAAATGCAACTACAATTGTCATTTTAGATGCTGATCGTTTTGGAGTAGCTCAACTTCACCAAATGCGTGGTCGTGTTAGAAGATCAGACTATCAAGCATATTGTTTTTTAGTATCTGATACAACTGTTGAGACGGCAATTGCAAGGTTAAAATTAATTGCTTCTAACTCTGATGGTTTTACTTTAGCTGAAGAAGACTTGCTTGTAAGAGGACCAGGAGAGTATTATGGTGTTAAGCAAAGTGGAATTATTGATTTTCAGTTTGCTAATATCATTAATGATCGTGAATTATTAAATTTATGTAATGATGAAGCTGGTAGAATTATTAATTCTGGTTTAATCTTTACAGAAGATTATAAGATGTTATATAATATTGTAGATGAAGATTTCAAAACAAAAAGTGAACTTTTAGAATAGGAGGAACTATGGTAAAACTTGCAATTGATGCTATGGGTGGCGATTTCGCTCCAGAGGAAATAATTAAAGGTGTTAATTTAAGTATTGAAGAGCATAAAGATTTAGAGTTAATTTTATATGGCGATGAAGAACAAATAAAGAAATATTTGGTCCCTAATAAGAGAGTTACTATTGTTCACACACCTAGAGTAATTTCAATGGGTGAAGCTGATCCAAGACGCGAAATTAGAAATAATAAAGACACTTCTTTAGTTCAAGCATTTACAGCCATAAAAGAAAATTTAGCAGAAGGTGTAGTAACTGCAGGTCCTACTCAAGCTGTTGTTGTATCAGCACATATTGTTTTGAGAAGAATGAAAGGAATGAGTCGTATGGCTTTGTGTTTAGGACTTCCTGATTTGGGTGATGGTAAACAAAGATTACTTTTAGATTCAGGGGCTAACTTAGAGTTAAAACCAGAACACTTAGTTCAACTTGCAGAATATGCAACTATTTATATGAAAGAAGTAATGGGAGTTGAAAAGCCAGTAGTTGGTCTTTTAAATATTGGAACAGAAGAAGCAAAAGGTAGAGAATTTGATATCGAGGCTTTTCACTTATTAAAAGATAATAAAAACATTACTTTTTTTGGAAACATTGAACCAAAAGAGATGCTTGCATCTCCTTGTGATATTTTAGTAACTGATGGTTATACTGGTAATATGGTAATGAAAACAGCTGAAGGTGTTGCAATTGCGGTTGGTAAGCTTTTAAAGCAAGGAATTATGGCATCTAGTAAAGCTAAATTTGGTTATCTATTTATGAAAGGTGTCTTCAAGGAATTAAAAAATAAAACTACTGCTGATAGCATTGGTGGAGCAATTTTAATTGGTGCTGATGGGATTGTTATTAAAGCTCATGGCTCATCAAATGGTCCATCATTTCAAGCAGCAATTAGTCTTGCAAGACGTGCTGTTTTGGGTAATGTCAACGAAAAGATGAAAGCAATCATTGGTGACAAAGATGAATAAGGTGTTTAAGGCAATTTGTTTGAAGTATGATTTAAAGGTAAATAACTATGAATTGTACCAAACTGCCTTTACCCATACATCATATGCCAATGAGAATAATGTAAAGAATAATGAAAGATTAGAGTTTTTAGGTGATGCAATTTTAAATTTTTGTTTTTCTGAATACTTATATCGTAAATATCCTAATTTACGAGAAGGTGAAATGACAAAAATTAGAGCAACTTATGTTTGTGAGCAAGCAAACGCAGAGTATAGCTTGAAGTTGGGCTTAGATAAACTCTTACTTTTAGGTAAAGGCGAGGAAGAACAAAACGGAAGAAGTAAACCTTCTGTTTTAGGAGATTTATTTGAAGCTTTTTTAGGAG
>DAOSSK010000013.1:0-17790 GCA_035377365.1 Bacilli bacterium | reverse complement strand
AATGATATAATAACTACAAAGAACATAAAGTACAAGAAAATGGTATCAATTCAGTATAACTGGAACAAACACTAAGAGGAGAGTCAGCTTTAATAAAATGATTAAAGATGCGCTAGATGGAAAGATAAACTTAATTATCACTAAATCAATATCAAGATTTGCCCGTAACACATTAGATACTATTTCATATGTTAGAAAGCTAAAAGAAAAAGGTGTCGAGGTTTTCTTTGAAAAGGAAAATTTGTGGACGCTTGATTCTAAAAGGGAACTAATACTTACAATATTGGCATCGATCGCACAAGAAGAATCAAGATCAATTAGTCAGAACATTCAATGGGGGAAGCAATTTAGAAATCATAGGTGAGTTTGCATTCTGTGATACTGGCATTACAGAATTTAAGATTACAAGCAAAGTACATACTATTGGTCAACAAGCATTTAGAAACACGCAATTACAATATATAGTTATTCCTTCAACCGTTACAACAATCGGCAGTCAGATATTATATGACACACCAAATGTAAAAGTTTATGTTGATGGGACTGGTCCAAAGCCAGGATGGGATGCTAACTGGTATGAAAGTGCAGAAGTAACTAATGTTTATTATTTACCTAATTGGGAATATGGACCAGATGGTAAACCACGTCCAAAATAATTAATATTTATTTTAAAGATTAATTATAAATTAACCCCTACTTATTATTTGGATAATAAGTGGGGGTTTTATTATTGATTTTTAAATTTAAGTATTACTTATTTTTTAATGTAATATTAAGAATTGTAGTATATAATATTTTAAAGTTTAGATAAGGAAAGAAGATTTACATTTCTTTACAAAGACCTTATAAAATGATATAATACTTAATATTGCAGATATAGTTCAATGGTAGAATGTCAGCTTCCCAAGCTGAATATGCGAGTTCGATCCTCGTTATCTCTTCATTACTTAAAATTAAAAGGAGACAAGAATATGAGAAAATTTGTAATGTTTGTAGATTCAGGTTGTGATCTACCCGTAAAATATATTGAAAAATATGATTTTAAAACTGTTGCTTTAACGGTAACTATTGAAGAAGAAGTAATTACAGAATACTTTGATGAAGCTAAAAAAAGAAAAATGTGGGATGCAATTAGAGATAAAAAGAATTTGAAAACATCACTTGTAAACGTAAGTGAGTTTATCGAAGGCTTTAGTCCTTATTTAGAACAAGGATATGATATTTTCTATATGGCTATTTCTAGTGGATTATCAGGAACGTTTAATGCTGCTAGAATGGCTAAATTAGAGTTAGAAGATATGTATCCAGAAAGAACAATTAAAATTGTAGATTCGCTTTCTGGATCATTAGCTGAAGGTTTACTTGCTATCTATGCTAAAGAAATGTTAGATGAAGGTATGGACTGGGATTTAGTTGAAGAGAAGATGAATGAAATGGCTGTTCATATGCATCATTTCTTTGTGATTGATGATTTATGGTATATTAGAAGAGGGGGAAGACTTTCTGGTACTAAAGCATTTGTTGCGTCTTTATTAAAAGTTAAACCTGTTTGTACAGCTAATCTAAAAGGGGAAGTTACGGTTGTTGAACGCCATCGTGGAAGAAAGAAAGCTTTAGCAAGAATTATTGAGATTGTAAAAGAAAAGATAATAGATCCAATTAATCAAATCATTGGTATAGGCCATGGTGATGATGAAAAAGGAGCAAAAGAAATGAAAGATGCTCTTGAAAAAGAATTGGGAGTTAAAAATACTATTCTAACGTCTTTTGGTCCTATTATTGGTATTCATGGTGGACCTGGCAATATCGCTTTATTTTTCTTGGGTAAGAAAAGAGAAGAGTAATTACCTTTAGACAAGGAGAAAGTTATGGAGAAATTTGCTAAAATATATAATATAATTATCTCGATTTTATTTATTGCTGTTCTTGTTTTTTCGATAATTGATGTTAATGAAGTTGAATACAAAACTGAATTAAATAAAGATAATATCTATACTCATTTGGATAACTTAGAATCTAGACCAGTTATCGATAAAGAGGCGAAAGAAGCTGCTCGTGACTATATCGTAAATACAATTGAAGGTTATGGTTTTATCAATCAAAATATTTTAGATTATTCATATTTAATCCAAAAAACATCAAGTGAAAAAGTAGATAAAAACAGAGAAACTTTAGAAACAATAGTTGAAGGATTAGACCCTCAAAACAGTGTTGCCTATCATGACTTTGTTTTAGAAAACATTGTTGTTTATTTGCCTGCTAATGGTGCTGAAAGAACTGATGATGCGGTAATGTTTATGGCTCATTATGATTCTGTACCAATGGGACCGGGAATTGCTGATGATGGCTCAATGGTTGCGGTAATGTTAGAGGCTATTAGATATTATAAAATTAAGTTAGATACAAATGAAATAGTCATCAATAATGATTTAGTCTTTGTGTTTACTGATGGTGAAGAATATGGTTGTTTGGGATCCGCCAAATATGTAAAGGATTTTACAGGTTTTGATAATTTAGTTCAAAGAACTAAATTAGGGATTAACTTAGAATCTCGTGGTAGTAGGGGAACTGCTGTTATGTTTGAAACAAGCAAACAAAATAGTGAGTTGATTAAACTATATAAAGATTTAGACCAAACGTCTTTTGTTTCTTCAATTTCAAATATGGTTTACCAAATGATGAATAACTTTACAGATTTCACTTCATTTGCCGGCGAGATTAAAGGTTATAATGTTGCTAATATTGGTGGTGGTCACCATTACCATACAAACAATGATAGTAGAGATAATCTGCCTAAATCATATATTAGTCAAGCAGCTAACATAGTTACATCAACGGTTGAGGCTACTAAAGATTATAATTTAAATGAACTTTACTTAACAGATGATGATGCTGTTTATTTTAGTTATTTAAACTTAGGGACAGTTTCTTATTCCAAAGGTTTTGCTTATGTTTTGAATAGTTTACTTTTATTTTTGTTTATTGCTTTGATTATTATTACGGTTTATCGTAAACAAACAAATTATAAAGATACAATTAAAAGTGTTGCTGTTATTATAGGTAGTTTATTCTTTGTAGCTTTGGTAGTGTTTGTTTTATATTATGTTAGTGCTTTTATTGCTGCTTTGTTTGGAACTGTTAACTTCCATAGGCTTTCTGATATTACATATAACAATAACCTAATTGCTATTTTATTAATTTTAATGGCTTCATTATTTGCAGCTGTAGCTGTAGCTAAGGGAGCGACATGGTTTAAGTTAGAAAGAAAGTCTTTAAGAAAAGGATTGACTTATGTAATTACATTTATTGCGATGTTAGTTAATATCTTTTTACCGATGGTTAGTTACTTGTTTGCTTATCTTGCAATGTTTTTGATTATTAGGGAGCTTTTCGAAGAAATATTCCCTAAACTAGATTCGTTTAATATTCGCTTTAGTTTAACTATTCTAACATTAACTATTCCATTAGTAGTTCCGGTTATTTTCTTAGCTGTTTCTGCTCTTGGAATTAAGAGTGCTTATTTAGTTGCAGTTATTATTTCAATTTATGCTTTAGTATTTATTGTTTCCAACTTAGACAAATTCAAATATTTAGATACATTTTATTTTATGCATAGAAGAAGAAATAAGAGTTTAGTATTAGACAGGACTAGAGGAGTTTATTGCACGATTATGAAAGTCGTAATTGTGTTAGTAATTACCCTTGCAATTCCGGTACATTTATCTGATAATGTTAGTTCTAGTCAAAAATATGTAATGTATCCGTATGATGATGCAGTTGTTTATGTGAAGACTGATGAAGGCCTAAGAGCTGAAGTTAGAGATCTTGATGCTTATCAAAGTTTAAATAAAGAACTAGATGGATTTAGATATAAAGATGGTGTTTATAAAAAAGAACTAAACGATGAAGACTTTACTATCTTAGCTAATGTGAAACTTGTTGGTAATCAACTTCAAATAACTAAAAGTAGTGAAACTACATATGTAGAGATAATCGTTTCAAATAATAAAAATATAACAGGATATTTTTATGAAATTGATGGCACTACTTTTACAAGAAGATTTGAGGCAATTGAAGAACATTTTGTTTTGAGGTTTTCTGAAAGCACTGTAGTTACTTTTGAAATATTAGAAGAAGCTGCTTTAGATGCTAATCTAACAAGTTATGAACTTGCAGTTAATCACCAAGAGTTAATGACTTTTGAGGAAAAACAATTATTGGCTGGTAATCAATATGAAAATGCAAGATTTAACTTAATATATAAAAAGGAAATAAAATAGATGTATTAAATACATCTATTTTTATTTTACTTGAGCATTAAAGTTGCGAGAAGTTGTAAAAATTGTTATAATACTATTGAAAATGAATTCCATTAAGGAATAGAGGAGGTTTTAAATGGAAGAAAGATTAGAAAACAGATTACCATTAATTGGTGATAAGGCGCCTAGTTTCAAGGCTGCTACAACACAAGGGGAAATTAACTTTCCAGAAGATTATAAAGGAAAATGGGTTATTTTATTTTCGCACCCTGCTGACTTTACACCTGTTTGTACAACAGAGTTTATGACGTTTGGCTATATGCAAGAAGAATTTAAAAAACTTAATACAGAATTAATTGGGGTATCAATTGACTCTCTTCACTCACATATTGCTTGGCTTCGTGCTATTCAAAAATTAGAGTGGAAAAACTATAAAAATGTAGAGATTAAATTCCCATTAATTGATGATGTGAAGATGGAAGTTTCTAAAAAGTATGGAATGCTTCAACCTGGGTTTTCTGACACACAAGCTGTTAGAGCGGTATTTATTATTGATCCAAAAGGTATTGTAAGATTAATTATGTATTATCCGTCATCTACGGGAAGAAACTTTGACGAAATTAAACGTGTAATTGTTGCGATGCAAAAAGCTGAACAAGAACGTGTTGCAACACCAGCTGACTGGAGACCAGGTGATGATTTGATCGTTCCGCCGCCAGGAACTTGCGGAGCTGCAAAAGAAAGAGTACAAGATAAGGCTGAAGACATGCGTTGTTTAGATTGGTATTTGTGTTTTAAAAAAGATAAGAAATAGATTTTGAATAAACGCGAAACCAAACAAAAACAAATTGTTTATGAAGCTCTTTTAGAACATAAAGATCATCGTACAAGTTTAGAAATTTATGAAGAACTTAAAAATGGGGGTGAAAGAATAGGAAAAACTACAGTTTACAGAATCTTAAACAATTTAGTTCAAGAAGATAAACTTAGAAGAATTAATACATTTAATAATGTATCCCATTATGATTATGTTTTAGATGACCATATTCATTTTGTTTGCGAAAAATGCAATAAGATTGTTGATTTAGAAAACACAAATGACTTAAAAGATGCCTTAAAAGAAATGGATATTAGCCATAACAATTTACTTATTTATGGTATTTGTTCTGAATGCAAAGAAGGATAAAAGAAAAGCTTGTTTATTTAAAACAAGCTTTTTATATGCAAATAAAATAAAAACGTTTTCTTTTAATAAATTAGCACTCTCCGCTTGACATTGCTAATTTATATGATATAATAGAGATAGTAAAGGTGATTGAGCCTATTACTAGAAAGAAAGGGTGATAATATGTTGAAATTAAGAAACAGAGGTTTACTAAGTAATGATTGGTTTGATGATTTTTTTGGAAGAAATGAGGTACCAAGTGTTACGATGAAAACAGATATTAAGAAAGAAAATGGAAATTATTTATTTGAGGTAGAACTTCCAGGGGTTAAAAAGGAGAATTTAGAACTAACTTTACATGAGGGTTATTTGACTATTGAAGCTAAAGTAACTGAAACTAAAAACGATGATACAGATAGTCATTACTTAAGAAGAGAAAGATTCTATGGTTCATATGCACGTAGATTTTATGTTGGAGAGGGGATCACAGACAAGGAAATCAATGCTACATATGAAGATGGTATTTTAACTGTAACAGTTCCAGATGCTGAAGCTAAACCAGAAAATCAACCAAAACAAATTACAATTAATTAGTAAACAAAAATAGGAAGCTTTATGCTTCCTTTTTTTATTTATTTAAATAGTAATTTATGATAGAATAACAGTATGAGGTGATATAAATGAAAGTTGGATTTATTGGTGTTGGCGTAATGGGAAGTGCAATGCTTTTAAACTTAAAGAAAAAAGGATTTGAAGTATCTTATTATGCAAGAAATTATGAGAAAACAAAAGATAAGTTACAAGGGGTTAAATATTATCCAAGTATTAAAGATCTTACGATAGCTAATGATGTTATTATTACAATAGTAGGTTATCCTAGTGATGTTGAAGAAGTATATTATAATAAAGATAATATTATTGATAATTTAGAAAAGAATAAAATAGTTATTGATATGACTACATCAAGCCCAAAACTTGCAAAGAGAATTTATCAAGATGTTAAGAAGAAAAGTGGATTTGCTTTAGATGCTCCAGTAACTGGGGGAGATAAAGGAGCCAATGAAGGAACGTTAGTTATTTTTGTAGGTGGTGATAAAAAGGCTTATGAGAAGTGTTTACCAGTATTTAAAGGAATGGGGGCGACTATTCTTTATACAGGAGAAGCTGGTAGTGGCCAGCATAGTAAACTTGCTAATCAAATTTCAATTGCTGGAGCAATTTCAGGAATGGCAGAAACTATTTCGTATGCCAAAAAAGCAGGGTTAGACGTTGCTCCATTAATTGAAGTTTGGTCTAAGGGTAGTGCAGGATCATGGCAGATGCAAAACTTAGGACCTAAAGCATTAGCCAATGATTTTAGGCCAGGATTTTATATCAAACACTTTATTAAAGATATGAACTTAGCAATTGATGAAGCTAAAGAAAATAATTTAGATCTAAAGATGTTAACTACAGTTAGAGATATGTTTGAAGAATTATCTAAATTAGGATATGATGAATGTGGTACACAGGCTTTAATTGATTACTATAATAGAAAAAATTAAGTTACTTGAATTTCAAGTAACTTTTTTATATAAATATGCTTGACATTTGTTTTAAAAAGGTATAGAATAATCTTGTTCGGTAATACGAACTTGGAGGCTTTATGAAGAAACACAATAAGAAATTATCAGACTTTAAGATTAATGAAACAGGTATTGTGACGGCAGTTTTAGGAAAGGGACAAATTAGACGAAGACTCTTAGATATGGGAATAACTAATGATGTTAAGATAAGCCTTATTAAGAAAGCACCATTTGGAGATCCGTTAGAGGTGTTTTTAAGAGGTTATGTTTTAACTCTAAGAAAGTCAGAAGCTAGTTTGGTAGAAATGAAGATGTTAGATGAGGAGGGTAGGGATGCTTAATATAGGAATTGTTGGTAACCCTAATATTGGTAAAACGACACTATTTAATAACATTACAGGATCGACTGCTCATGTAGGTAATTGGCCAGGTGTAACAGTTGATAAAAAAGAAGGTATTTATAAAAGAGGTAAAGAAAAGATCTTAGTAACGGACTTACCAGGAAACTATTCTTTATCACCTTATACTGATGAAGAAGTAATTACAAGAAACTTTATTCTTCATAGTAAACCAGATTGTATTATTAATATCGTAGATGTTACTAATTTAGAAAGAAATTTATATCTTACAACACAAATTATGGAACTTGGTGTACCTATGGTTTTAGCTGTCAATATGATGGATTTAGCTGAAAGGGAAAACATTAAAATTTCAGTTCCTAATTTAGAAAAAGCCTTAGGAATTAGGGCGGTGGAAATTTGTGCTTTAAAGGGAAGCGGGACCAAAGAATTAATGGAAGTTGCAATTGAAGAAGCAGGTAAGCAAAGAAAACCGAGGTCTTTACTTAAATTAACTAAACTAAAAGTATTAATTGATTTAGTAGAATCTAAGTTGGAAGAAATAGGGATTTCTTCTCCATTGTTTCATGCGATTAAGTTAATTGAAGGTGATGAAATCGAAGTAAACGACCATCCAAAATTATATGAAGAGATTCAAGAAAAAAGTAAAGAATATCAAAGCGTAGCATTCAAAGACGATAATGAAGGAATGATTGCAGATGCAAGATACCAAGCTATAGAAAAGATAAGTAAAGATATCTTTATTCAAAAGAAAGAAAAGTTAGACATTATTAAACAAAGTAGTAGAAGAGATAAGATTTTTACTCATCCTATTTTTGGTATACCGATTTTCTTAATTATTATGTTTTTGGTATTCCATGTAACTTTCTCAGAGAACTTTTTGTTTTTAGGTGGATTGTTTGGGGATGATTTTGTTACTTTAAGTGGAACTAGCTTTGAAGGATTGTTTGGTGAAGGGGGGATTAACTCTCCTGGGGCAATGCTTCTAACCTTAATTGAAACATCCGGGGAGTTGTTTACGAGTTGGTTGTATGGCGTTTTAGAAAGCGCTGGTGCAGCAAGCTGGCTTATTGGATTTTTAATTGATGGTGTATTTGCAGGTTTATTTGCAGTTCTATCATTTCTACCTCAAATCTTAATTCTTTATTTCTTCCTATCAATTTTAGAAGATACAGGATATATGGCAAGAATTGTTTTCTTACTTGATCGATTATTTAAGAAAATGGGGTTATCAGGAAGAGCATTAATTCCAATGGTTATGGGTTTTGGTTGTAGTATTCCGGCAATTATGAATACAAGGACTTTAAACTCTCGTGAAGAAAAATTAGCTACAATTAGAGTTATTCCGTTTTTTAGTTGTGGAGCAAAACTGCCAATTCTAACGGCGATTGCTGGGGCAATTGTTATGCATTTTGACATTGGAAATGCTGATCTAATTACTTTTGGAATGTATATTTTAGGAATAGTAACTGCATTTGTTGCAATTGTTATTATGAGCAAGACTACTTTGAAAGGTATGGATTCTCCATTTATAATGGAACTTCCACCATATCGTTCAATTAAGTTTTCTTCTTTAATGATTCACTTATGGGATAAGATGAAACATTTTATTAAAAAGGCATTCACTGTGATTCTTGCTTCTACAATCGTAATTTGGGCAATTAGCCATTTCTCATTTGGTTGGAAGTTTTTAGAATCTTTCGAATTAAATGAAAGTATCTTAGCTAAGGTAGGACAATTAATGCAACCATTATTTACGCCATTAGGATTTGGATCGCAGCTAGGTAATTTTGGTTGGGTTTTTGCTGTTGCGATTATTTCAGGATTAATAGCTAAAGAGAATGTTATTGCAACACTTGGAGTTTTATCATTAATTGTTACTAATCCACTTAGTAGTACAATCAATCCGCCAGTTATTGCGATTATTGAAGCAACAGGTGTTACTGTTCCTGCATTAATTTCGTTCATAGCTTTTAATATGCTTACGATTCCATGTTTTGCAGCTGTAGCATCAGCTAAAGGGGAGTTAACAAGAAAGGACTTTAATTTGACTATTCTCTTTTGGTTTGTAACTAGTTATTTAGTAAGTACAATTGTTTATTCAGTTGGTACTTGGTGGTGGACAATATTTATTGTTCTAGCAATTTTAGCAGCTGTAATAGTAATAATAGAAATTAACTATCGAAAGTATAAGAAAAATAAGGCGGTTGCTGTATGAGATTTATTGAAATTTTAGTAATTGTAGTTGCTGTTATCTTTGTAGCTTTAGTTATAATTCATTCATTTAGAAAAAAGAAAAAAGGAGAATGCAGTAGTTGTTCTAGTTGTACTAAAGAATGTGCTTTAAGAAAAACTGATTTAGATGAGCTTAAGGAACAACTAAGAAAAGGTATTTATGAATAAGACAATTTTTGAAGCAGGCGAAATGTATTTAGAAACATTATATGTTTTAAAACAAGAACTAGAAGAAGTTCGATCAGTAGATATTGTTAATTACACTGGGAAAGCTAAATCTTCCGTATCACAAGCATTAAATACTTTAAAAGATGATGGATTTATAATTATTGATGATAATGGATATTTAGACTTTACTGAGAAAGGTAAAAAGATAGCTTTTAAAATTTATGATCGTCATACTACTCTTACGAAAGTTTTCGTTAGTTTAGGTGTTAGTGAAGAACAAGCTGAAGAAGATGCTTGTAAATTTGAGCATGATATTTCTGAAGAAACTTTTCAAGCTATTAAAAAACATTTAGAAAAGCATAAAAATTAACTTTTTTCCTTAATCTATGGTATAATAGAGGTATTAAGAAGAAAGGAAAAAAGATGAGAAAATTTTTTAGCGATTTTAAAGAATTCATTCAACGCGGAAATATCGTTGATATGGCTGTCGGTGTAATTATCGGTGGTGCTTTTGGTAAAATTGTTAATAGTTTTGTTGCAGACATTTTAATGCCAGTAATTAGCTTAGCTTTTGGTGCCGGAGATATCTCAGACAGAGCTGTAGCTTTAAGAGGAACATATGAATGGGATGCAGCAGCTAATGTTTTTGTAGCATCTGAAGGTGCTATCTTATTTAGATGGGGAAGTTTTGTTCAAGCAGTTATTAACTATTTAATTATTGCTTTTGTTTTATTCTTAATTATAAAAGCATTAATGAAATTAAAGCAAGGACAAGATAAAGGTAAGGAGAAGGCATTAAAGAGAGCACAAAAGAAAAAGGCTGCAGGTAAAGAACTTCTTCATTATGAGGAAGAATTAATAGCTGAAGAAGAAGCAAGGTTAGAAGCTTTAGCAAATCCTGCTCCTGTTCCACCAACAACAAACGAATTATTAGCTGATATTAAGAAACTATTAGAAGAACAGGCGGCTAAAAAATAATTTATTAAATAAGTTTTTAAGATTATTCTTAAAAACTTTTTTTATTTTATTACTTATGGTATAATATATGATAAGAGGTGTTAGTTATGAACTATACAATGATGACAGATTTTTATGAACTAACGATGGCTAATGGTTATTTTTTATCAGGGAAAAAAGATGAAATTGTTTATTTTGATTTATATTATCGTGATGTTCCTGATAATGGTGGCTTTGCAATTTTCGCTGGTTTAAAAGATATTGTAGAGTATATTCAAAATCTAAAATTTACTGAAGAAGATATTAACTTTTTAAGATCTAAAAATATTTTTTCTGAAGAGTTTTTGAAATATTTAAAAGATTTTAAATTTAGTGGTGATATTTATGCTATGCCAGAAGGATCAGTATTTTTCCCTAGTGAACCAGTAATGACAGTAAGAGCAAAAGCAATTGAGGCACAATTAATTGAGACTTATGTTTTAGCTGTTTTTAATCACCAATCACTAATAGCTACAAAAGCTAATCGTGTTGTAAGAGCAGCTAAAGGAAGAGTAGTTGCAGAATTTGGTGCAAGGAGAGCTCATGGAGCAGAAGCTGCATATAAAGGTGCAAGAGCTGCATATATTGGTTTAGTCAATAGTACTAGTAATACTTTAGCAGATGTTTTATTTAAAATCCCAGCATCAGGCACGATGGCTCATTCTTGGGTGCAAATGTTTGATACAGAACTTGAAGCGTTTGAGACTTATTGTAAGATATATCCCGATAATAGTTTACTTTTAATTGATACTTATGATACTTTAAAACAAGGTATTTATAATGCGATTAAAGCATTTGATAATGTCTTGAAACCTTTAGGAAAAAGACCTTTAGGTGTGAGAATTGATTCAGGAGACTTAGCTTATCAATCAAAACAATTAAGAAAGATTTTGAATAAAGCAGGTTATTCAGATTGTAAGATTGCGGTTAGTAATTCACTAGATGAATATACGATTACTGCTCTTTTAGAACAAGGAGCGGAAATTGATATTTTTGGCGTAGGTGAAAGATTAATTACTTCTAAATCATGGCCCGTTTTTGGTGGAGTATATAAACTTGCAGCAATCGAAAAAGATGGTGTAATTATTCCTAAAATTAAAATTAGTGAAAGTGTCGATAAGGTTACAACGCCACACTTTAAACAAGTGTATCGATTATATGAAAATGGTAAAGCATCAGCTGACTATATTACAATTCATGATGAGGTAGTAGATGATAGTAAGCAACTAGAGATTTTTGATCCATACGCAACTTGGAAAAGAAAGACATTGCATGATTTTAAAGCTAAACCATTATTAATACCTATTTTTAAAAAAGGTAAATTAGTGTATAAATTACCTGCTCTTTTAGAGATAAGAGAACATGTAAAAAAAGAAATTGATAGTCTTTGGGAAGAAGTTAAGAGATTTGATAAACCACATAATTATTATGTTGACTTATCGCAAAAACTTTGGGATTGTAAAGAAGAATTATTACTAAAAGAAAGAAAAAATTAGTAGGTGAATTATGCTTGTTATTGTAGGTCCTAGTGCTTCAGGAAAGACCGAAATCAGTCGTTTTTTAATCAAAGAGTACAATTTAAAAAGAGTAATTACTTGTACTACTAGACCTATGCGTTGGGATGAAAAAGACGGCAGAGACTATTACTTTCTAACAGAAGACGAATTTAAAGCAGGAATAGAAGACAATTTATTTATTGAATATACTAAATATAATAATGATTATTATGGTACTTATTATAAAGAAATAGCAGATGATAAAATTATTATTTTAGATCAAGTAGGATTTTTAAATATCAAGAAAATATTAAAAGAAAGTATCATATCTTTTTATATCGAAACTCCGTTAGCGGAAAGAAAAATGAGGATGGTTAAAAGAGGAGATACTATTAAAAGAATCTATCAAAAGATAGAATATGATAACCTAAACTTTCCTTCAAAAATTCCAGGAATTGATTATTATATTACTAACTATACAGATAGCATTTCTGAAAGTGCTAAAAAAATATATAATTTATATAAAGAAAGGATTGGCTTATGAGAAAAGTCATAAAAATTATTTTTGCTACCATCATGGGTATAGTATTGTTTGTTGGACTTTCAATTCTAACACTTTACTTATTACTAACAGCTGGAAAAGCAAATCCACCAGAAGAACTGTATGTAGCGCAAAACCAGGAATTTTCATTTGAAGATATACTTCAAAAAAGCTTAATGAATACGAAAGAAGATCAAAAAGTTAAGCTAACACTTACTGAAGAGGAATTGAATAAATTAATTTATAGTCTTATTGTTCAAGGAATAAATCCGGATTATTATAAGACTGAAGAAGATAGGGCAATCTATGATTCGCCTGAAATTAAACTTAGGTCTGTTTATGGAGAAATTAAAGACAAATATCTTTATATTTATGCTCATGTAGATAGTTATATTGATGTTGTAGTTACACTTAAATTAGAAGTAAAACAAACAGAAACAGATTTTAAAGTAATTGTTAAGAAATTACAATTAGGTAAATTTAACCTTACATCAGGACTAGGAAGATTAGCAATAGAAAAGGTTCTTTTGCCACAAATTGACTTAGAAACAGAGTTAAATAATAATTTTGAGGAATCAGATATTCCAGTTACATTTACTTGGGAAGACTTATCATTTACTTTAACTAAGGCTGATTTAAAAACTAAAGTTAATAGTATATTAACTGAATCAATGGATAACCCTAGTTATGGAACGATTATATCAGAACTATTAGATACTTTTATTGATACTGAAGGAGTAATCAATTTAGGAGCAAGTGAAAATGATGGATTTGGGTTAGTCTTAGATGTTACTGAATTTGCTTACGATGGTGAAATTACAGCTCCAAGATTTGATTTTGAAGCATTCAAAGCAAAAATATTAACATTAGATGAAAATGGTATTATTAATAATGATAATTCAGGTTTAATCATTTTTTACTTATTAGTTGGTTATGCTAATATCAGTGAAGAAAATCGAGCAATAATTGATGCTTGTGATTTTAGTAGCATAGGGATAGCTGATCAAACTGCGCATTTAGGTTATGCAAATATTTCTACAAGCGATGACAATATCGAAGAAGACATTATCAATCAATTATATAGTGAGGTTGGAGATTTAAGTGATGGTTTAATCCAAATTAGTTTGGATGAGGCAACTATCAATGATATTCTAGCAGCAACTTCAATTATTGGTGAAGGTTTTTCTCTATATCGTTCTAATAGTGCCTATGAAAAATATACTTTTGTAGGTGTAGAGTCATTATTCTGTGATGTTGTTGATGATGGATTGAGTTTTAGTTTAGCCTTGAGTTTAAACGGACAAAGATTATTATTAAGCACTAGTCTTGAGCAAGATACTTTAGTTACTACAGATGTTAAGTTAGAATTAACAGATATTAGTTTAGAAAACTATCATATGAGTGCTGAAGCTAAAGAGGCAATCTTAGGTATTTTAGGAGAAGTTGTTGGGGATAATGATCTTATTTTAATTCAAGGTAATACAATATCAATTATGACTAGTGACTTAACATCATTTTTAAATACTGACGAAGGTGTAATTGATACAATTATTGATGAAACTTTACCAGAAATCTTAACATTCGAACTTGTTGGTGTAGAAGGTATTACTGGTGGTGCTTTAAATGTAAGGCTTGATTTAGTTGATTTCAAAACAACACAAACTTTACCAAATGAAGTTAAAGAACCATTTGTTCAACAAACTTTCGTTACGGAGCAAGCTTTAAGAATTCTATTTAGCGAGACAGCGGGAACAAGTGAAATCCGTTTTACTGATTTAGATATTAATGGAAAAGTTTATCAAGATACTCATCAATATGCAGATTTAGCAAGTAGTGAAGTTTTACCTGATGGAGAAACAACATTAAATATTACTGTTGAAGGCATTATCTTCCACTTCTATAATCCTATTACTACAGTTGAATACTTAGTAAATATTAATGGTTTAAAGACTAGAGCTTATTTAGAGTTGACAGTAAGCAATAATGATTCACCAGAAGTTATTTTGACCCCAAGTCCGACATTATTACTAGGAACAAAAATTGTTGATTCACAATTCTTACTTAACTATGTTTCTGCAAGCTTCACAAATAATGATGTATTAAAATATGATGAGGCTCAAGGTGTATTTAAACTATCAGCTAACTCATTCTACGAGTTAATGACCGTTGGTGGTAGTAGTGCCTTTACTGTAGATAAGATAAAGATTCACAATGGTGGTATTAACATCACTGTTAGTGTTAGTGAAGATCAACTTGCATTACTTGCTGCTTTAGCTGCTGCTCAAGCTGCGTTTGATGAAATTACACAACAAGATTTCTTTGATCCATCATTATATAATACTTTAGATCCGGAACAAGCAGCGGTAATTGAAGAAATGCAAAATCAACTAGAAGAAATTAAAAACAATCAACTAAATGGAGAACCAATTAGTGAAGAAGATATTAATGCTTTATTAGACAACGTTAACGGATTAAGCGAAGAAAATAAAGGAATATTCTTTGATCAAGTAAGTGGTGAATTCGATAACCAAGGATATGCGGGTCTGTTAGAAGCATTAGAACTTGCGATGTATTTATAAAGGAGGGAACATGAAGAATAAGATTTTAATTGAAACATCAGCTAGACATATTCATATTACTAAAGAAGATTATGAAGCATTATTTGGAAAGGGTGCACAGTTAACTTTTAAAAAAGAATTATCTCAACCTGGCCAATTTCAAGCAGAAGAAAGAGTTACAATTGTAGGCCCAAAAAGAGAACTAGAAAGAGTTTCTATTTTAGGACCTTTTAGAAAAGAAACACAAGTAGAATTATCAGCTACAGATGCAAGATCAATTGGTGTTGATAGTGTAGTTAGATTAAGTGGAGATATTAAAGGAACACCTGGATGTAAGATCGTAGGTCCAAAAGGATTTATTGATATTAAAGAAGGGGTTATTGTAGCTAAAAGACATATTCATTTAACTGAAGAAAAAGCTAAAGAATTAGGTTTAAAACAAGGTGATGTAATTAAAGTAGAAGTTAAAAATGATACTAGATCATTAGTGTTTGGCGATGTAGAGATTAGAGTAAGTTCAACTTATGATAATGCTATGCATATTGATACAGATGAGTCAAATGCAGGTAGTGTAGCTTTTGGTACATTAGGTACTATTATAAAATAATTTAATAACAATACTTGCAACTTATGGGAAAAAGGTGTATAATACTTAAAGATAAAAATGCACCTTTAGCTCAGTTGGCCAGAGCAATTGACTCTTAATCAATGGGTCATGGGTTCGAGTCCCATAAGGTGTACCATTTTGTTTATATAAAAGACCAATAGTAATATTGGTCTTTTTTTATAGAAATAAATTTAGTTTTAATGTATACTTATATTAGAGAGTTATTGGAGATTTATAATGGATTGTAGAAAAGATATTGAATTTAGAAAACCAAACTTTAATGATATTGAAGAAATAGAATCATTCAAACAAGAATTTATTGATACTAACGGTAGTATGGATGGTACTGGTAAGTTAAGAAATCTTAGTGCTGAAGAATGGCTGCGATTAAAGCAAAAAATGGAGCATAAAAGTACTTCTGAACTTGTTAGATATTTACAGTATGGATTGTTTTGTGGTAAGAGATTACTTGGATTAATTGATATCAGATTAGAATTAAGAGGATATTTAGTTGAGTTTGGTGGACATATTGGTTATAGTGTTAGGCCATCTGAAAGAAGAAAAGGTTATGGAAAGTTAATGCTTCAAAAAGCTTTAGAAGTATGTAAAGAGATTAATTTAAATAAAGTATTAATAACTTGCTTAGAAGATAATATTGCAAGTGCTAAAATAATTGAAGCATGTGGCGGAGTGCATGAAAAAACTGTTTTTGATGAAAAAAATTATCAAGAAAGGTTAAAACGCTACTGGATTGACTTGGATAAATAAATTTAATTTTAAGGAGGATAAAAATGGATTGGGTTCAAATTACTATGATAATAATTTCAGGAGCAATTTTACTAAGTTTACTAATTGCTTTAATTAAAGGAATCTATTTATCAAAAAGAAGATTTATATGCTCAGAATGTAATCAAGAGTTTTATCCTAAATGGTATCAGGTTATGTTTGAACTGCATCATTTTGAATATTTTAGAATTAGATGTCCGCATTGCGGGAAGAAGAAATTCCATAGATGTATAGATGAATAATATGGAAATAGAGAGTTAGGTAAATCCTAACTCTTTTTTAATGCCTTTTTAAGAAAAATATGGTAAACTATTATATATAATAAGGAAGGTTTAAGATGAAGTATTTTGTAACTGGAGCTACGGGTTTTATTGGTAATAATATTGTAAGAGAGTTATTAAAAGAAAAAGATGCTGAGGTAATCGCGCTTGCTAGAAATAAAAATGATGTCTCATTACAAGGATTAGATATTAAGATAGTTCAAGGTGATATTACAGATGTAGAGCTAATGGATAGGATTGTGGAAGAGGGAATGGTTATTATCCATGTAGCTGGGATTGTTGCCTTAGATAATAAAAACTATGATCGTGTTATGAGAGTAAACTTTGAGGCTACTAAAGACTTAGTTGACATTGCGATTAAAAATAAAGCAGGTAGGTTTGTTTATGTAAGTAGTGTTGAAGCTCTTTATAAAGAAAAAAATTCTATAAGTAAAGAACCAGAAGCATTTTATCCTGATAAAATTAAGATGGTTTATGGTAAAAGTAAAGCTTTAGCATCTAGTTATGTTTATGAGAAAATCAAAAATAAAGAATTAAATGGTATTATTCTTTATCCATCTGCTGTATTTGGGCCAAGGGATTATAAAGATACTAATCATATTACAGCTATTTTTAAAAAAGCAATTGATGGTAAACTTTTAGGGATAGTAAAAGGAAGCTATAACTTTATTTATATCGATGACCTATCTAGATTAGTTGTAAAGGCATGTAAGGAACATAGTGGAACTTATCTAGCAACTGGTGAAGAGGTGAGTATTGAACGTTTAATGACGA
>DAOSSK010000012.1:17483-18669 GCA_035377365.1 Bacilli bacterium | reverse complement strand
TTAGAAGGACCTTTCGTAAGTAAAAAACAAAAAGGAGCTCAACCAGAAGAATATATTTTAGAAGCAAGTGTTGATGCTTTTAAGAAGTTTCAAAAAGTAAGTGGCGGCAATATTAAAATTGTTACTATGGCTTATGAAGAAAATGGTAAAGAGTTAACTAAATATTTAAAATCAAAAAAGATTGTAGCTGCCTTAGGTCATACAGACGCATCATACGATGTAGCAAGTGAAGCAGTAGAAAATGGTGCAACATTATTTACACACTGCTATAATGCAATGAGAGGTTTACACCATCGTGACGCTGGTACTTTAGGTGCTGCTATGCTTCATGATGAAGCTTACGTAGAGCTAATTTGTGATTTAATTCATGTTAGTGCTCCTGCTATTAAAATCTTATATAAACAGAAACCAAAAGATAAGTTCATTTTAGTAACTGACTCTATGGAAGCAAAACATTTGCCTGATGGTAAATACCAATTAGGCGGTCAAGATGTTTATGTAAAGGGTGGTGCTGCAAGACTAGAAACTGGTAATCTTGCAGGTTCAGTTTTAAAAATGAATGAAGCTATTAGAAATTGTAAGGAAACTTTAGAGATTTCTTTAGAAGAAGCAATTGATTTTGCAACAATCAATCCAGCACGTAATCTAAACATAAGCAATAAAAAAGGATCGATTAAAGTAGGCAAAGATGCAGACTTTGCAATTATCGATCAAGATTTAAATGTTTATGAAACAATTAGAGCAGGAAAGACAATTTACAAAAAACAATGATTTTACAAATTGAAGTTCTTAATTTACTTAAAATTATCTTTTTAAGTGCTTTAGCAGTAGGTTTTTTCTTTATGATTTTAAATGGACTTATTAAGAGATCTAATTATAAAAGAAAAGGTTTATATAATTTTATTTTAGGTTTTACTTTTATTGTTTTGTTTTTAGGTAGTTATTTCTATGATAAATATATTTTTGGAATTACTGATTTTACTAAATATTATGCCTTACTTGGTTCTAGTGTATTTTATACTTTAGTTTTAGCTGGATATAATTTTATTAAAGGTATCCAAAGAAATGAAAGAGTATTTAAAGGAACTAAATCATCAAAACCTAAAGATTTTATTTATATTCTACTTAAGTATCAAGATGGATTTTTATTAGAAAAGACGAATGAGAAATATCTTGCTATTGTTAG
>DAOSSK010000012.1:0-17383 GCA_035377365.1 Bacilli bacterium | reverse complement strand
ATTTTAGATAAGAGAATATAAAAAAGCTTGTTTTAAAACAAGCTTTTATTTTTTATATTTAATTATTTGATCAAATAGTTGTTTATTAACTAAAACTTCTAAATAAACTGATGTTTGATTATAAATGATTTTAATAACTTGGCCTTGTTTTTTAAGATCGTTAATTAATTTACTTTCTTCTAAAGGAATTTCTACTTTGATAAAGTATTCGTTAGAAAATAGTTTATCTTCAATAGCGTCTACTAAGCGATTAAAGTTTTCTTTAGTTTTGGCACTAAACTTAATTACATTTTCGTATTTACTAGGAACAATTAAAGCATGCTCTACTAAATCTACTTTATTGATTAAGTAGATTTTTTTAATTTGGTTTGCGCCAATTTGCTTTAAGATTTTATTTGTGTTTTCAATTTCTTCTTCAAAATTAGGGTTAGTACCATTAACAACTTGGATAATTAAATCTGCTTCTTTAAGTTCGATGATTGTAGATAGAAAAGCATCAACTAGTTGTTTTGGTAAATCGCTAATAAAGCCAACAGTATCTGAAAGTAAGATTTTATGATGGTTGATATCTACTATTCTTGTATAAGTGTCTAGTGTAGTAAATAACATATCTTTAGTAATTACTAGTTTTTCTTCATCTTCTAAGAAAAGATTTAAAGTAGTAGATTTACCACTATTAGTATAACCAACTAAAGCCACTTGTTTTAAGAAAGATTTATTTCTTTTAGTTTTTTTAGTTTCATTAGTTTTCTTTATTTCTTTTAAAGTTTTATTTAAATCTGAAAGTCTTTGCCTTACATTTCTTCTTTTTAATTCTTGGACAGTTTCACCACCACCACGAAGATATAAACCACCACCAGAACCTACTTGACGCGATAAGTTTTTATTTACCGCGATTAATCTCGGTAGCATATAGTTTAAAGTTGCAATTTCTGTTTGGATTTTTGCTTCTTTAGTTTGTGCTCTTTGGTTGAAGATTTCTAAGATGCAATATGTTTTATCATAAATGATACATTTAAGGTAGTCTTCAATATTTACATATTGTGATGGGGAAAGTTCATTATTAAAAATAACAACTTCAGCTTTATAAAAGTCTAAAGCCATTTTGATTTCTTCTAGTTTACCTTTACCTACATAATGAGCAGGATTGATTTTTTCTAGATTTTGAGTAATTGTATGACAAACTTCAATTGAACATGCTTCAGCAATCCCCTGTAATTCTTCTAGTTCTAAATCAGTTGTATTTACCCCAACAAGTATTCCTTTCATCTTTTCCTCCTTTTGAAAAAGGGTAAAAAATACCCTTTTCTTTTAATTATTATCTTTTTCTTTCTTTTTATCAGATTTTGCGAAGATTGACACAATAGGAATAGTTAAAAATAAAATCCACCAAGGATGCCAACCATCAATTGTAAATCCAATTATCATATAAGCAATTACTACTAAAATTGTATAGAATGTTACAAATTTAAAAGTACTATTTAAAATCGCACTTACTAAAGGAACAAGTAAGAAAACAATCCAACCTGGATGCCATAAGTCAGCTAAAAATCCCATTAATAAATAAGCGATTGTACACATAATTGGCAATGCAGCCATAATTTTCTTTTTCATATATTCTCTCCTTAATTATTTTTTGCTTTCTTCATCTTTAGAATCGAATTTTTCTTCAAACTCTTTTTCAATTTTTTCTTCCCATTCAGCATCATATCCACAATCACAATCATCATTTTGATTTTCTACCATATCACAAAATTCTTCAGCAGTTAAATGTCTAGGTCTTGTGAAGATTGAAAAGATTGGAATAGTTAGAAAAGCTATCCATAAAGGATGCCATAAACCTGTTAAGACACTTGTTACTACATAAGCAACGATAATTACTGTTGTGTAGATAGAAACAAGTTTTAAATTTTTATTAAATAGGATTGCAGCAAATAAAGGAATGGCTAAGAATACAACCCAGCCTGGATGCCATAAGTCTGCTAAGAAGCCCATTAGTAAATAAGCAATTGTGCAGACGATAGGCAAAGCAGCCATAATCCTACCTTTTAAATATAGTTTCATAAAATCTCCTTAAATATCACATTTTAATTGGGCATTACAGTTTG
Organism: Bacilli bacterium; assembly: GCA_035377365.1. GTDB lineage: Bacteria > Bacillota_I > Bacilli_A > ML615J-28 > CAG-698 > DUNF01. Next base: position 15,275 of record DAOSSK010000012.1, on the reverse strand, counting down.
TACAAGTGTTACAACCACCAATTTCTTCTACAATCCCCTCATGGCAAATAGGACATAAGTTACCTACTTCAACACCAATTTCACGATTTGCTTTTAAAGGAGCTACTTGATTTAAACTGTCAGCTGATTCAGATTTTACATCTGATTTAGATTCTGTAATTTCAATACCTAAGTCTTCTAAACCTACTTGTTTTGGAAGTTTATCTTCTTTTGTTAGAGTAAGAACTTGAGAGTCTCTAGATCCGTCTACATAAACAGTACCGCCTTTAGCTCCACCTTTGTAAAGTCTAAAGTATAAACTTTCTACATCTTCAACCGTATAGCCTTTAGGTGCGTTAACAGTTTTTGAGATTGAAGAGTCAACCCATTTTTGAATTACACATTGTGTGTCTGCGTGTTCTTCAGCTGTAAGCCCCATAGCACTTACGAAAACATCTGGTAAATTATCATATGAATATTCAGGGTTATGACTTAAGTAGATATCTATTACAGGAGCATTAACTTCCATAAATTGTCCTAAACGACCACTACGATAGTATTTAAATGCAAAATATGGCTCTAAACCTGTTGATACTCCAACCATTGTTCCTGTAGAACCTGTAGGAGCAATTGTAAGTAAGTGAGAGTTTCTAATACCATATTTTAGAACATCGTTTCTAATTTTTTGAGGCATACTCTTCATATAGCCAGTTTCAATAAATTTCTCTCTTGAACCATATTGATCTAAAAATGGAAAGCTTCCTTTTTCTTTTGCAAGGTCAATTGAAGCATCATAAGCAGTAGTAGCAATAAACTTAAATACTTTATCTACGAACTTATTACCTTCTTTACTACCATAACGAAGGTTAGCATAAACGATTAAGTCATGTAAGCCCATAACTCCTAAACCAACACGGCGTTCACCTTTAGCTTGTTTTTCATTTGCTTCTAAGAAATAAGTAGTTTGGTCGATTACGTTATCTTGCATTCTAACTGCAACTCTAATTGAGTTCTCTAGTTTATCCCAGTCAACATCTCTTTTATCCCAGTCATACATATTAGCTAAGTTTAAAGCTGCTAAGTTACAAACTGAATAAGGAGCAAGTGGTTGTTCCCCACAAGGGTTAGTACATACAACTTTTTGTCCATATGCTTTTGCATTAGTCATATCGTTTGCATTATCAATAAAGAAAATGCCTGGTTCAGCTGAATATGTAGCGCAAATACAAATTAAATGCCATAACTCACGAGCTTTAATTGTGCGGTATGTTTTAACACGATAGCCCATTTTTTCCCATTCTCTAACATCCCCGCAAGCTTGCCATTTTTCGTTATAAGCAGCTTTTTCACCTGGAGAATAGTCATCTGTATCTGGGAATTTTAAAGCATAGTCTAAATCATTTTCCACTGCATACATGAATTCTTTTGTGATGGCAACAGAAATGTTTGCTCCACTTAAAAAGTCAGGGTTATTTACAGAATAAGTTCCTCCTAAATTTAGAGTATCTTTAACTTTTTGTAAAGCAAGTTTGCTTACTAAATCAGGGTTAGTTTCTGCTAGTTTTACTATTGTTTCATAAATTTCAATTTCTTCACGACTTAGGTGAGTAAATTTTAGTTTATCTTTTGCTAGTCTTCTAATATCTTCATCTTCTAAGTTTTCAATTAAGAAAAGTAAAATCTTTGGATTTTGCATTTTACTAATGATGAATTCTAGAATATCTGGATGCCAGTCAGCTAACATAATCATTTGTGCTCCACGACGACTTCCACCTTGTTCTACAAGATTTGTAAGTGAAGATAAGTCATTAAGCCAACTTACAGAACCAGATGATTTACCACTAACGCCTTTAGCTAGGGCGTTACGAGGACGAAGAGTAGAACCATTAGTTCCTACACCACCTCCACGAGACATAATTTCCATAACCTCTTTACGATGGCGACTAATACCGCCACGAGAGTCATGGATATATGGCATAACAAAGCAGTTGAAGTAAGTAACGGCTGTATTACTGCCAGCACCAAATAGTACTCTACCAGCAGGAACGATATTCATTGCTTTTAGTTCCGCTTCTAATGCTTGAACAACTTCTAGAGTTTCTCCAATACTTAAATTGTTAGCTACTCTTTGGCAAACTTGTTCATAGTAAAGTTCTAATGGCTTATCAACTTCACCGATTTTCCTTTTAATTATTCCTTTGTTATTTGCATTTTCCGCCATTGCTACGTATTCTTCTTCAAGTTTAATATAAACATGATTTTTTGTAATACGATCAATATAGCCGATTCCTCTTGCAGGGAATTTAGGATCTTCTTTTATAACGCATAATACTAAATCACCTTTTGTATATGATATTTGATTAATATCTTTTTGGGCATAACGATCTAGGAGTATTAAGCGCGAAACACTCGTAAAGCTTTTCTCCATATCATCGTCGACTAAAAATAAATGAGGAAAATAGTTTTTCAAATCCTCATTTAACTTTTGTTTTAACTCTTTTGTGTACTTTACATTTTCTTGCATAATCTCACATACCTTCCTACTTAAATTTTATACTTACCTTATTTATAGTATTATATCACACTAGGACCAATAATTCGAGAAAAATTTGTAAAATTTTCTTTTTCTTTTTTTCCTGAAAAAGCAGTTTCTGTTTTCAAAAGAAAATAGTTTTTACTAAAGCTTTCAAAAAATCATTTTATACTACAATTTTTCATTGTTTTTTGGTATAATATGATTAAATGGGAGATGTTGCAATGATTCAAGGATCTAATCGTAAAATGAGATTATCAAACAGTGCTACATACTTACAAGACATCTTTTCTAATACTCCATATATTGAACTTGGTAATATTGATTATGAAATTATGGAAAAGATCTTGAATTTTGAAAGAATTAGAATTGAGGAAATCTCGGATTTTAATATTCAAAATAGTGGTATGTCTAACTTTAAGATTAATCGCGAAAGTTTACAAAATATAATTCCATATATGTTTATCGATAGTTTGAATAAGAAGAATAGAGTTTATCAACTTTTCCTAACTTATGGTTTGGTTCGTTATCGTGATAACAATAAAGAAGAAAAATTTGCTCCAATTGTTTTAATTCCTGTAAATTTATATTTTGAGAATAATCAAATTTATCTTCAAAAATATGCACGTCCGATTGCGAATGATATTCTAATTAATATTCTCTCAACAATCCTAACTTCAGATCAAAGAAGACTATTACCAACACAAGCATTAGATCGTTTTGATTCTCTATATTCAATAGATCGTTATATCTTACAACTAGCTAATATTGAAGGTTTAGATGTTAAGTTAGAAAATTATCTAACAATTGCTAAGACAGTAGAAGATAGACCAGACTTAAAACATAGTAAGTTTCCTATTGTAAGAGATCAAAATGAAGCTTTACTTGATAAGTTATATAGTAAAGAATGCAATTTAAGATATATTGCTCCTTTAAATAAAAAACAAAGGGAAGCTTTATATAATGCAGGTATAGGCAATAGTTTTGTTATTGTAGGTAGGTTAGGTACTGGAAAAACTCTAACCCTAACAAATATTTGTTTAGAAGCAATTACTCAGGGAAAAAGAATTCTTTATATTTCTAACCAAGATGAAACTTTAGAAACAGTTTTTAATACGTTTAATAATTTGAATTTAGAAAACTATGTAGTTAACTTCGCTAATTCTTTTGCTTATTTTAATTATGGAGAAGTATCGCCTTATCCAAAAGGCAAATTTGAAGAATTAACAGAAAAAGCTGAAGTATTAGAGTTATATAAAGAAGTTAATGATTATGAATCAAAAATTTATTCAAAGATTCAAGACTATCGTTATGTAGAGGTACTTACTGAACTTGCGGTTTTATCATTACACAAGAAAAAATTATTAGAAATAGATAATTTAGATATTTTATATAAATATGAATTTTTAGATGTTATAAAGGCTTTAGAAGAAATTGAAAGTTATCGTAAAATTATTCCTTCAATTTCTAAAAATAAATGGCATCAAGTTTTAATTTCCTCAGATTTCTTGTCAAGAAACAATATTCTTGATGTTTTAAAGCAAATTAAAGAAGACTTTTTAATTATTGAAAAAGAAAAACAAACTTTAGAAACAAAGTATGGTGTTGTTCCTCAAGATAGTTTATCGAGATTTCGTAATACTGTTAGTAATATAAAGAAATTAGCCCTAGCTGATTTACCAGAATCTTGGAAAAAAGTTGGTTTTGCAAGTTATGAAGAAGCAATTGAAGAGTTTGAAGGATTAAAAGCAATTATTAATTCTTTAAAAGAAATTGAATATAGTTTAGATGCTAAGTGGAAAGATTATAAGCAAATAGATATTGATGCTTTAATTAAAGAAGCTTTAGGTAAATATAGTAAAAAAGATATTGAATATATAAATGCTTTATTAAAAGCAAGAACAGATGTTACGTCTTTGAATAACAACTTTGCTTACCAAAAAGAACTATATGAAATCAATTCAAGAATTTTAGAAGAAGCTTTTGGAATTGAGCTTTATTTAAACGATGAGATGCAAGAAAACTTAATTGAATTTCTTGATCTTTATAAAAATGGAGATTTTAAGTTTAAAGATTTAGTTGTTTATTCTCAAGATAATATTTTTGTAAGACAGTTATTTAGAGCAGAAGCAATAGCTCTTCGTTATTCAAGAATGATAGATGAGTTTCAAAAAGAATACCCATATATCAAGATGAATAACTTAGAAAGTTATGTAAGTATTTTAGCTAAAGACAAAAAAGGTAAGATGGATAAACAAATTTTGAATGCTTATCGTAAAGAAGGTCAAAGAAAAGTTAAAGAAGACTCTGAGACTTTAATTAAAAAAACAAAACAAGCTATTGATAGCCAACGTGGTTTAATGAAGCTAGATAGGATTTATGAAAATCACTTTTTAGGATCTGATTTTCTTGGTACAGTTAGACGTTATAAAAATATTGAAACATTTTTCGAGAAAAATAGAAATGTAAACTTTAAAAAGGCTTTAGTCAAGTTAGCTATTGCTTTAGAAACATATAAAGAGCAAGAAAAGATAGAACTAACTAATGCTTTAAATGCTTATAGTGGTTCAATAGGAGAAATTAATAAATTAACAAGAAGTTACGCCGTTTTTGGCTTTGAGTCAAAAAAGAATAGTTTTAAAGATATTTATCAAGAGTTGACAAACTTTTATGATTATATTAGCAGTTTATATAAAACAAACGATATCTTATTAGAGCAACTTGTTAACAGGAAAAAGTATGTTGCTTTAGAAGAATATTATATTCTATCTGAAAGTAAAAAAAAGATTTCAGAATATATTAAGGGATTAGAAAATAATAAGAAATATCAAAAAGTTTATGGTGTAATGTATCAAAATGAGGAAACAAATTTAAATACTATCCAAAGAACATTACAAAACTTTAAAAAATATTGTGAGAGCTTTATTGATGATAGTAAAGTTATTGCTAGTTTAAATCCAAAAAATTATCAAGAAATTGATGAACATTTAAGTACTGCCTCTGAAGCAAGTGAGGGTTTAAATCGTTCGTTCCAAAATTATGCTAAGTATTTTCAAACTGGGGTTTCGTATTTCTTGTATTTTGATTTTTCAGTTATTATTGAACACTTAAATACTTTACTTAAAAAAGAAAAAGAATTAGATGCTTATTTAGTAATTAATAAAAACATTAGAAAAATTAATAATTATAGACTTGAGTCATTAAGCGATATTATTGTTTCTGAAAATAAAGGGAACCAACTAGTTGATAGTTTCAAATATACTTACTTTACATATCTAAAGAATGAATTTTCTAAAAAAGAGCCAAATGATGAAGACTGTCAAGAAGCATTAAATAAGATTATGGTTTTAGAAAAAACACTAATTGAGAAAGATATTAATAATTTAGTTGTAGATATTAGGAAACATAGCAGTAGTAGATTTAGTACTCATAATATTAAAGAGTTAGATTATCGCAAGTATATTAAAAGAACAAAAGGAACTAAATATTTATTTTTAGCACCCGTTTCTTTATTGAATTATTACTTAGATGTAAATGACTTTGATTTGGTAATTATTGATGATGCCCAATTACTAAATGCGAGTGAGTATTATAATGCTGTTTTAGGAAAGCAAATTATTATTTCTGGGGAACTTCAACCTCAAGGAGCTGTATTTAATACTTTGATTAGTAGGATGATGAATGAGACGATTATTAAATTTGATTTTCGTTATTTACCAACACCAAAGAAACTCCTTAACTATTTACCTGGTTTACAAAGTTTAATTAAAAACACGTATAGTGGTAATAGAGGAATTGAAATTCTAAAAGATAAAATTGTTTATTATATTACTTTATTATATATGACTAATAAGGATATTAAGATTAACATCTTTATCCGTAATTTTGAAAAACAAAAAGAAATTTACCGGGAAATAGCTAATAGTTTAATTAATGCTCACCTAAGCACGAATGATATTTATACTATTCTTACAAGAAGGATTAATATTGGTGATATAAACAATGTTTACTTATATCACGCAGATTATAATATTATTTGGCTTGAAGATTATTATGAAGTAAACTTAGAGCACATTAGTTTAAATATCTTAGATACTTTACTTCTTTGTAATGAAAGAGTTATAATTTATGATAGTAATAACTATATTAGAAGCGATAATTTATTCCCGAAAACTTTAAATGGAATTGTAAATGAGGATGATGCCGCTATTTTTGAAGGTGTTACTTATAACCAAATGAATTTAGAGCTTAAAAAGTTGATTGAGGCAAAAGGTTATAAAGTTTATGAGGCACCAGGAGATATTAACTTGATTATTGAAAAGAATGATCGTTTATATGGAGTATTGTTATTCTTTGATTATATGAAGATACATTATGAGATATTAAATGAATATCGTGACTACTATGAACATTATCGAGCTAGCGGCTTTAAAATGATCAATGTTTGGATTACTCATTTTGATAATGATTTAAAGAAAATAGCTGATTATATTGTAAAGGAAATCAAAAATGAAACGAAAGATAAGTAAAAGAACTTTTAATGATTTCGTTGATTCCTTAAAAGGTAAAACGCGCAGTTATTACTATATTAATTCTAATCTTAATAGGTTACAAAATGCTGGATTTAATTTAAGTGCGAAATTAAATAATGGTGATAGTTTATTACACTTCGCAGTTAAAAAAGATGAAGTTAGATTGGTTAAAATCTTCATAAAATATGGTATAATATTAGACCTAGCAGATTTAAAAGGTTTAACTCCTTTACATTTAGCGGTTAAGGATAATAAATATCAAGTTGCTGAGGCTCTTTTAGAAGCTAAGGCTAATCCTAATTTAGGAGCAGAATTAGATCAAACTCCTTTGCATTTAGCTGTAATCAACGGAAATGTAGAGATGATAGAACTATTAAGAAAATATGGTGCTGATTGTTTCTTAGTTGATGAAAAAAATCAAGATTCAATTGATTATGCAATTGATGAAAAAGAACTTCCGGTTATCAAGCATTTTTATGAAACTGTGGAGTTAGATCAAGGAAAAAGAAAAAAATTAGAAGAAATAATGGAAGGTGTAAAAAATGAATGAAGCATGGGAAACCCTAATAAGTAATTTAAAATCAAGACTGGAGAATCCTTTAGAGGTAACTCTCTTTGTTATTGATGTTGTACTGGCAGTAATCGTTTATATTTTAGTAATTGGTTTAATTCGCAAAAAGATTAAATTATCAATTATCATTCCGCTATCGCTTGGAATGATTATCTTACATGGATTGTTTGTGTTTTTTAATATGCCAATTATGACTTGGATTTTAAGAGTACTTTCACTTTTAATCTTATTTATTCTTGTAGTTATTTATTCATCAGAAATTAGGCATTATATTGATACTAAATTCTTGAAACGGAAAGTGGATAATGTCTTTACTTCCGAAGAAGAAAAAGCTAATGTTATTAAAGTATTAGTAGATGCGATGAAACAATTGTCAGACCGTTCAATTGGTGCTTTAGTTACAATTGAAAGAGAAGATAGTTTAAGTAATATTATTGATAATGCAATTCCGATTGATGGTAAAATTACCCAAGAGTTACTAACAACTATCTTTACGCCAGGTACTGCTTGTCATGATGGTGCAGTAATTATAAGAAAAGATAGAATTGTTTGCGCTGGAGCGTATTTACCTACAACAGAAAGATATGATATCCCAACATTTTTAGGAACAAGACATAGAGCTGCAATTGGTGCTTCTGAAAGATACGATGCAATTACAATTATCGTTTCTGAAGAAACTGGCAATATCAGTATTACATCTGATGGCGTAATTACTATTGACATTACTTTAGAAAAATTACAAGATTTATTAGATAGATATTTATTAAACAAATAGGAGGTCAAATGAAAATAGCACTAATTGCCCATGATAAGAAAAAAGATGAATTAATTGATTTTTGTATTCAATATGAAGATTTTTTTAAAAAACATGAACTTGTAGCTACAGGTACTACAGGTAGAAGGATTATGGAAAAAACTAGTTTAAAGATTACTTGTTTGAATTCTGGTCCATTAGGTGGAGATATTCAAATTGGTAATTTAGTAGTAAGCGGAGAAATAAGTATCGTTATTTTCTTCCGTGATGTTTTGACGGCTCAACCGCATGAGCCAGACATTTCAGCTCTTTTGAGACTTTGTGATTTATATAACATTCCTTTAGCGACTAATCAGAGGACGGCTGAATTATTAATTCAATAGGAGGACAAAATATGTTTAATGTTATTGCACAACTAGTGCTTCAAAACCCGTTCGTCGTTTTTATTTCTCTTGCTTTATTGATATTAGCATTAGAAATTACGATTATCTTTATGAAAAAAAGATTTCCAGTTCTAACATTTTTATTAGCGCTTTTGGTAATTCCTATAATATTAGGAGCAGTTGTAATCGGCCAGTTTTTCCCAGACTTATTAACTTCTGCTGGTATAACAATTGATCCAATAGAAATAGCTTTTTATTACTGTATTGGTTTAATCGCAATCCAAGTAATAATTTTTGTAATTATTTTATTATTAAAATTAAAAGATAAACGCGTAATCAAAGAAATGAAAGAATTACATCCTGAAGCCCAAGCGATTATTAAAGGAAAGAAAATTATCTTTTTAGATAGTTATCTTGAGAAATTACCATATAAGAAAAAAGAAATTAAATCGGCTAAAATTAATGATAAAAAAATAGGTAAGAAAATGTTTTATAGTTATTTAAGAAATAAAGATGCTTTCTTGCTTTATTTGGAATTGGAAAATAAAGTTTTAGAAGTAAGTTTTAAAACAGAAAAAATTATTATTGATGATAAAGAAAATGCTAAAGCACTTTACGTAACTATTTTTAAAGAAGGTAAACAAGATGATTTTGTTAGGTCAGCTCCTTTTAAAATAGAGGACTTGCTTGTTTATGCAAACTTACAAAAAGATGTTTCAATGTTTTATGATCAAGAAATTGGTAGTTATCGTTTAAGTGAAAATATGGCTCATTTATTAGGAACTAAAGAGATTGTTAGCGAAAAGTCGTATCAAGAAATTATAATTGCTAGCGATCTTCCGATTTACTTAAATAGAGAATTTTCAAAAGAGAAACCTATTAGTTATAATTATCGTGTTAATTCAATTAATGGTATTGACTGGGTTGAACAAACTACATATTATGCTAATGGTAGATATTATGATATTGTTAGGCTGGCTAAAAGGCCGCAAGCACATTATCATTACTTGGGCACAGATTCTTTAGTTGAATCATTAAAGAAATATGAGCCAAAGAAGAAAAAAGTAGCCATAGTTTTGCTTACATTTAATTCTTTAAGAAAATACTTAAAACAAGATCCAAGATTACTTGAAAGCATTATTCACGAGTATTTCCAAAAGGTTTTGAAGGAAGAGACTATTTATCAATTATCTAGTTTAGATTATGCTTATTTTATTGAAAATAAGAAAGCATATGATAGTTTAGCTAAAGATTTAGAAAATAAAGCTTCAAAGTTATTGATAGATGAAGTGTATGTTTTAGAAAACAAATACGATATTAAGAATGATGTAGAAGTTATTCTAAGTTCTAGTTTTAAATCAAATGATATTTTTGTTCAAGAGGTTTTGGAAAAATTAAATTTAAGTGAAGATTTAGAAATTGCAGTAGCAGTAGATAATCCAAATGAAGTTAAGTTAGAACCTTTAGTTGCAAGTCCAGAAGCAAAAGAGGTTGTTGTTCCAGAAGAAGGCTATGATTTTGAATCTTCTAAAATAGATTTAAATGATGATGATTTAGATGAGTACAAATAAAGCTAAATTAAGAAAAAAGTTAAAACCTATTGCAAACAAAGAAGAAAAAGATCAAAAAATAGTTAAGTATTTGGAATTTTTTTTGGAAGATAAAAAAGTAGCTTTGTATATGGCGTTAGCAGATGAACCCAATTTAAGTAAATTACTTAATGAATATATCTATTTACCAAAAACAAATGAGAGTATTAGTTTTTATAAAAACACAGGTGAATTTATTAAAGGTAGGTTTGGAGTTTTAGAACCAGTATCTAAAGAGAGAATAGAGATTAATGATTTAGACTTAATTGTTATTCCTGGGTTAGCTTATAATAAAAAAGGCTATCGTTTAGGAAGAGGTAAAGGCTACTATGATCGTGCTTTAGAAAACTTTTCCGGTTTAAAAATTGGACTTATTTATGATGATTTATTGATAGATGATGAGTTTCAAGAAGACCATGATCTAAAAGTAGATATCTTAATTACAGAAAAAAGAGTTATTAAGTTTGAGGTGTAAATATGTTTGATGTTATTATTGTAGCTGCTGGTAGTAGTGCTAGATTTGGAGAGAACAAAATACTTTTAGATATTCACTCTAAGCCTTTAATTATCCATACAATCGAAATATTCAAAGATTTAGAAGATTTAAAGCAAATTATTTTAGTAATTAAAAAAGAAGATCAAAAAGAAATTGAAAAAATACTTAAAGAATATGATTTAGATTTAGTTGTTACTTTTGGTGGTAAAATAAGATCTGAAAGTGTAGCTAATGGTTTGAAAAAAGTAACTAGTGATTATGTTTTAGTTCATGATGGAGCTAGATGCATTACTTTACCAAGTGATGTTTTACAAGTTGTAGAAGAAATGAAAAAACATCAAGCAGCTTTTCTAATGAGTTTTGTTTCTGACTCGTTATACTATGAAGAAAAATTAATTGATAGAAGTAAAGCTTACTTTTCAGAAACACCTCAAGGATTTAAGACAGAAATACTAAGAGAAGCATTTTCTTTAATGAAAAAAGAATATCCAGATGAGGTAAATTTAGTTCAAGATGTTTTAAATATTGAAGCTAAGAAAATAAAATCAAACAATTTTAATATTAAAATTACTGAGCCAAAAGATTATGCTTTTGTTATGGAAAGATTTGTTAAGCGCAATTTAATTGGTGAAAGTTTAGATATTCATCCATTTGAGTTTGGTAAGAGTTTATATATAGGTGGTATTAAAATACCTTATCATAGTGGGGCTAAAGCTCATTCTGACGGCGATGTTTTATTGCATGCAATTTCTGAGGCTATTTTAGGGGCTTTAGGAAAAGGTGATTTAGGTAGCAATTTCCCTGATACTGACCCTAAATATAAAGATATTAGTTCAATTTATTTTTTAGAAAGAGTAAAAGAAATCTTAGGAAAAGAAAGAACTCAAATAGTAAATATTGATGCTACAATTTATTTAGAAGCTCCGCAAATCAATTCTTATCTAAGCAAAATGGAAGAGTTAATTGCTCATACTTTAGAAATTGATAAAGATAAGGTTAATATTAAGGCTACTCATTTTGAAGGATTAGGGATGATAGGCGAAGGCAAGGGTCTTGGAAGTAGAGCAGTAGTTTTACTTGAAAAGCATGATTTAAGACAAAGATAAAAAGTTGTAGTATAATAATAAACAAGAGGTGAAGAACAATGGATAATATTGAAAACAAGATAAAATTTATTTTAAGCAAAATCAGACCGTATATTAGATCACATGGGGGAGATGTGGAATATGTAAAGTTTGAAGATGGAATAGTTTATGTAAGAATGTTAGGTGCATGTGTTGGTTGTTCTGCTTTAGATACAACGCTAAATGATGCAATTGAGGCTATACTTTTAGAAGAAGTTCCTGAAGTTATTGGCGTTGAGAATTTATCATAAGGAGATTTAAATGAATAAATACATTATTGATAAACAAGATGCAAAAAGAAAGCAACTTGGGATAACAATTTCTAGGGTTATCTCAATTCTAGCTGCTGTTGTAATTGTAGTTGCATTCTTTATAACTTTTCCTTCATCAGCCGATACAGAAGAAGCTATTGAAGAAGCAAGGAGACAAACATTAACTTATCGTTATGCTTTTAGTTTCTTAGTGTTTTCGATTTTATCTTTTTCAGTTATAGTATTTAATGAAATCTTTGGTGGATTATATCATTTGCTTAAAGTGATTATTAAATTATTATTAGCAGGGTTAGTTTTAGTTGGTGGTGGTTTAGCGATATTTCTAACAGATTTGCATTTTACTGCTTGTCAAGTATCAATGATTGTTAGTTTAGCTGTATTAGTTTATGCTTTCATCCCAACAATCCGTGGTAACTTAAGAGAAGAATTATTAAAAGAGTAAATATGATAAATAAAAGCAACTCAAAGATTGAGTTGTTTTTATATTTTTGGTATAATAAATAAAGGTGTTAAGTATGAAAGAGTTATTAATAAACAATTTAGAAGAAACAAAAGCTTTAGGCTTAAAGATGGGAAAACTTGCTTTTCCTAATATGATGGTAGTTTTAGAAGGCGATTTGGGAGCTGGAAAGACTACTTTTTCCAAAGCTATAGCTTTAGGTTTGGAAATAAAAGAAATTGTAAATAGCCCAACATTCGTAATTATGAAGACTTATAAGGGAAGACTCCCTTTATATCATATTGATGCTTATCGTTTAAGTGAAGCATCAGAAGATGAATATTTAGAAGAGTACTTTGAACAAGGTGGAGTAGTAATTATTGAATGGGGTAAAAATATAGAATATTTGTTACCAAAAGAATATTTGCTTATCTCAATTAAAGATTTAGGCTTAGAAAAAAGAAAGTTTAGTTTTAAAGCTTTTGGTATGAAATATCAAAAGTTGTTAGAAGAGGTATTAAAATGAATGCATTAGTAATGGATACATCAACATCTTTTATTTTTTTGTATTTAATTAAAGATGAAAAGTTAGTTTATAAATTTGAAGAAGAAGGGCAAAATAATCATTCAGAAAAACTAATGCTAGTTATTGAAGAAGCCCTAAAAAAGAATGATTTGAATGTAGAAGATTTAGATTTAATTGTAACTGGTATTGGTCCTGGTAGTTATACAGGTTTAAGAATTAGTCTTACTATTGCGAAGATGTTTGCTTGGACTAAAAATATTCCTTTAAAGGTTATTTCTAGTTTAGTGTTTTTAGGAAGTGGTGAACCTAATGGTACTTATACTGTTACAAATAAAGCTAAAAAAGGTTATGTTTATAGTTTAGATATTGCAATCAATTTTGATGAAATACAAATATTAGGTAAAGAGAAATTTCTTAGTGTTGAAGAGAATATAATAGAAGCGGCAGCAAAAAAGGTAAGCTATGTTCGCGGGCCACATTATTTGATTAATCCTTTTAAGATTATTAAAAATGCTAAGGAAATTGAATCGTTACATGATTTAGGACCTAACTATTTGCGTGAGGCAATTTAAGTGGAAAAAATAAGACAAATGGAAATCAAAGATATTATTACTGTAGTTAGGCAGGAAAAAGCAATCTTTGGGGAATCATTAGGATATGACTTTTTCTATCAAGATTTAGTATTAAATCCTTATCAATACTATTATGTTTTAGAAAAAGATGAAGAGATAATTGGATTTATTGGGGCTTATATTAATTCTGATACTTGTGATGTAGTTTCTTTTTATGTAATTGAAGAGATGCAAAATCATGGGTATGGGAAGATGCTTTTTAATTTCTTGCTTGATTTGTGTGAAGAGATGAATGTAAATTTATTAACTTTGGAAGTAAGAAAGAGTAATAAAAAAGCAATTTCTATTTATGAAAGATTTGGTTTAAATCCAATTTATATAAGAAGAAGATATTATCGAGATGGCGAAGATGCTATTCTTTATGGTATCCAATTTGAAAGAGGAAAAAAGAAATGATTGTATTAGGTGTAGAAACAAGTTGTGATGAAACTGCAGTTAGTATAGTAAAAGATGGAAAAGAAGTATTAGCAAATATTGTTTATTCGCAAATTGCTATTCACCAAGAATTTGGTGGTGTTATTCCGGAAGTTGCATCACGCCACCATGTTTTGAAAATAACTTATGTTTTTGAAGCTGCTTTAGAAAAAGCAAAACTAAAAGCTAAAGATATTGATTTAGTTGCAGTAACTAGTAATCCTGGTTTAATTGGATCATTAATGGTTGGAGTTAATGCAGCTAAAGCATTCGCATTAGCTAATGAACTAAAATATATTGAAGTAAATCATTTAATTGGTCATATTTATGCTAACTATATAGAAAGAGATTTTGTTTTTCCTTTACTTGCTTTAGTAGTTAGTGGCGGTCATACTGAACTTGTTTTGATGAGGGATCATTATCAGTTTGAGATTTTAGGCCAAACATTAGATGATGCAGTTGGTGAGGCTTACGATAAAGTTGGAAGAGTATTAGATCTGCCTTATCCTGCTGGTAAACCTTTAGATGATTTAGCTTTAACGGGTGATGTTACTTATGATTTACCTTATGTTTATTTAGATAAAGATAGTTATAATTTTAGTTTTTCTGGTTTAAAAAGCGCAGTTTTGAATTTAGTAAATAACACAAAACAAAAGGGTGAAGAAATAAATAAAGCTAATTTAGCTGCTTCTTTTCAAAGTAGTGTAGTTTCAGTTTTAGTAGATAAAACCATTAAAGCTGCTTTAGAATATAAAGTAAAACAAATAATTGTAGCTGGCGGAGTAGCTGCAAATAAAGGCTTACGCTTTAAACTAAAAGAAGCAGTATCTAAAATTCCTAATTTAGAGTTAACTTTCCCTAAGTTTGAGTATTGTACAGACAATGCGGCGATGATTGCAGTTGCTGGATATTTCAAATACAAGCTAGGGATAAAGTAATAAATATTATTGCTTTTATAGAGAATTTATAGTATAATAATAAAGAAATAGGAGGCAGTTATGCAAACTAGAAAAAGATATTTAGCTTTAATT
>DAOSSK010000011.1:0-24588 GCA_035377365.1 Bacilli bacterium | reverse complement strand
GAAGTAGCATTTACAGTTGAAAAAGCACTTGTAGCACATAACGCAGGTCGCAAAGTTGTTTTAGTAAGATTAGAAACATCACCTGAAGATATTGAAGGTATGCATATTTCAGAAGGGTTCTTAACTGCTAGAGGCGGTATGACATCACACGCCGCTGTTGTAGCCCGTGGTATGGGTAAATGTTGTGTAGCTGGTTGTCACGAATTAAGATTCCAAAAAGATTATGCCCTAATTAATGATGTAAAAATTAAAGAAGGAGATATTATCTCTTTAGATGGTTCTACTGGTCGAATTTATAAAGAAGCAATCGCAACTGAACCAGCAACTATTTCTGGAAATTTTGCTATCATTATGAAATGGGCTAACGAAGCTAAGCGTTTAGGGGTTAGAGCTAATGCTGATACACCGAGAGATGCAAAACAAGCTCGTGAATTTGGCGCTACAGGTATTGGATTATGTAGAACTGAACATATGTTCTTTGGTGAAGAAAGAATTAAAGCAATTAGAGAAATGATTATTGCTGATTGTACTAAAGAAAGAGAAAAAGCTTTAGCTAAAATTCTACCAATGCAAAAACAAGACTTTGAAGAAATTTTCGAAGCAATGGGCGACTATACGGTTACAATTAGACTTCTAGACCCACCACTACATGAGTTCTTACCAAAAGAAGAAAAAGATATCGTAGCTTTAGCTAAGGATTTAGGAGTTAGTTTAGAAAGAATGAAATTAAGAATTTCAGAACTTGAGGAAGCTAACCCAATGTTAGGACATAGAGGTTGTCGTCTTGCTATCTCATATCCAGAATTACCAATTATGCAAACAAAAGCTATTATTGGTGCTTATTGTGCTGTAAAGAAACGTAATCCTGAATATAAAGCAATTCCAGAAATTATGATTCCACTTGTAGGTGAAATTAGAGAGTTAAGATATCTAAAAGACATTATTAAAGCAACTGCAGATCAAGTTTTAAAAGAAAACAAAATAAAAGGAGAATACAAAATTGGAACAATGATCGAAGTTCCTCGTGCAGCATTATTATCTGATCTTATTGGTGCAGAAGCAGACTTCTTTAGTTTTGGTACTAACGATTTAACACAAATGACATTTGGTTTTAGCCGTGATGATGGTGCAGACTTCTTGAAAAACTATTATGAAAAGAAAATCTATTTAAGTGATCCATTCGCTCGTCTTGACCAAGAAGGTGTTGGACAATTAGTTAAATTAACTGTAGAAAAAGGAAGAAAAGCAAACAAAAAACTTAAGATTGGTATTTGTGGAGAACATGGTGGAGATCCTTCATCAGTAGATTTCTTCCATAGAGCAGGATTAGATTATGTATCTTGTTCGCCTTATCGTGTACCAATTGCAATTTTAGCTGCTGCTCAAGCTGCAATTAAACATAAGAAATAAGCAATATATAAAAAGGAGTAAAGTTTTTACTCCTTTTTCTTTTTATGATATAATAAACAAAAGAGGTGATTTTATGAAATATTATAAATATCATGAAGAGGGAAATGATTTTATTATAGGTGAAGAAAAAACTTATTTAGATTATCAAAAAGAAGCAATAAAATTATGTAACCGTAAACTAGGAATTGGCGCTAAAGGATTAATTATTTATTCTCATAATAAAATTAATGTTTTTAATGCAAAAGGAGAGAAAAAAGATATCTATTTTTGTGGAATAAGAGTTATTTCTACTTATTTTAAAGATCAAGGAATTGATTATAAAAACGAAATAAATTATTCAGGCGAAAAAATAAAAATTATTGATCAAGATTTAATTGGTTATGAAATTAAAATAGATAAAAACAAACTAGCAGAAGACGAAATCCTAACTACCAAAGGGAAGATTCCAATTTATCGCTATTTAGACAAAAGAGAACAAATTTTAGTAATTACTAAAAATTTATATGAATTAGTAAATAGTGGGTTAGCTGAAGAGTTATATGATAATCCTTATTTTTCCAGAGAAAAAGATATAAGTTTTGCTCGCATAATAAATAAAGACAATATAGTTGTCTATACGTATAACGAAGATGGTTGGTTAGAGGGCAAAGACTTATCTTGCGCTTTCGTTTATTCCATACTAGAATATAAAAAAATGATTTCTAAGGAAATAAAAGTTCATTTAAAAAAAGGAATTTTAAATCTAAAAAAAGAAAAAGATATACTTTATGTTTTTGGCAAAGCCAATAAGATATGTACAATAGAAGTATAAAGAAAAAACCCACATTAGTTAATAATGTGGGTTTTGTTTTATATTATCTTAACAAGTTTAATAATCACAATTTCCTGGAGTCCTTGGGAAAGGTAAAACATCTCTAATGTTTTCAATACCAGTCACATACATTACTAGTCTTTCAAATCCAACTCCAAATCCTGCATGTTTTGCAGTTCCATATTTTCTTAAGTTTAGATACCATTGCATTTCATCAACAGGCACGTTCATTTCTTTCATACGTTTTTTCAGCACGTCATAACGTTCTTCTCTTTGACTACCACCAACTAATTCACCGCAACCAGGGACTAATAAGTCTACTGCTGCAACAGTTTCACCATCTTTATTTAATCTCATATAAAAGGCTTTGATATCTTTTGGCCAATCGATTATAAATACAGGCCCCTTAAAATGAACCTCAGTTAAGTATTTATCATGTTCAGTAGCAAGGTCTTTCCCGTATTCTGGTTTTTCTGTAAATTTATGACCTGACTCTTTCATAATTTTAATTGCGTTTTTGTGTGTGCAAACAGCAATTTTTGAATTTAAAAATGTTTCTAATTCTTTTATTTTGCCTTTTGCAACAAATTGATCAAAAAAGGCCATTTCTTCTGGGGTATGTTTTAAAACATACTTGATTACGTATTTTAAAAGATCCTCAATTAGAGCCATATTATCATTTAAATCTGCAAAGCAAATTTCTGGCTCAATCATCCAAAACTCTGAAGCATGACGTTGTGTATTAGAGTTTTCTGCTCTAAACGTAGGGCCAAAAGTATAAACTTTTTTAAATGCAGTTGCAAAAGTTTCTGCTTCTAATTGACCAGACACAGTTAAGTGAGCGGCTTTTCTAAAAAAGTCTTGAGAATAATCTACTTTTTTATCTTTTGTTTTTGGCAAATTTTCTAAATCTAAAGTTGTTACTTGGAACATATCTCCCGCTCCTTCTGCATCGCTTGCAGTAATAATTGGAGAATGTAAGTAAACAAACCTATTCTCATAAAAATAGTTATGAATAGCGTAAGCTAAAACACTTCTTACTCTAAAGATAGCATTAAACAAATTAGTTCTTGGCCTTAAATAAGCTTGTTCTCTTAAAAACTCGCGAGAATGTCTTTTTGGTTGAATAGGGTAATCTTCTGGCGAATCACCTATAAGTTCTAATTTTGTAACCTTAAGCTCATAAGGTTGTTTTGCATTAGGTGTTAAAACAATTAATCCAGTAGCGGCTATACTTGCGCCTACTCTAATTTTAGAAACTTCTCCAAAGTTTTCTAATTTATCATCATAAACAAGTTGTAGCGTTCCTAGAGTAGTTCCGTCAGATAAAGCAATAAATCCAAACTCTTTTTGGTCTCTATTTGATCTTACCCAACCTTGAACCGTAATTTCTTTGTTTTCTAGTTGTTTATAGTTTTTGTTTAATAAATATAAATCCATTTTTATTTCCTCCTAAAATATAAAAAGTCCTTAAAAAACATTTTAAGGACGAAAAGTTTCCGCGGTACCACCTTAGTTCGTATAAAATACGCAATACTCATTTTACTTTTTAACGCAAAGTTACGGTTAGGTCTACTTAATTTCTTCTAACAGCTCCTAGTGTTCTTTCCTATAAAATATAATTACGACTCTCACCATTGTCATATCTCTGTAAATGATTTTTATAGTACTTTTCTATTCATCGCCTTATAGTTTAATTTTATCATTATGCTTCTTTTTTGTCAAGATAAAACTAAGCCATATCAACAAGTTCAAAAGTATAAAAGTTCTTAAGGAATAAGCCCATAAAAGATATATCCTAATACGCCTGAAATAAAAATTAAGAGAACAGGATGAGCTTTTTTAAAAATTTGAGAAAGGGTGAGAATAACAACCATTATTACAATAGCTTTCCAGTCTAGAAGATAGCCAGCTTCTTCTCCAATAAACAAATTTTTAGAAACTAATGACACCGCTACAGCCATCAACAACCCAATTATTACTGGCTTTAAAATTTTAAAAACAGATTTCACATAATAATTTTCTGAAAACTTAGACATAAATTTTGCAATAATATATATGATAAGAAACGAAGGCATAACAACACCAAGTGTAGCAACTATTCCCCCCAATATGCCTGCTTGTTGGAAGCCGATTAGTGTTGCAGTATTAATTGCAAATGGACCAGGAGTTGATTCGGATATTGCTAAGAAGTTTAAAATTTCGCTTGATGTAATCCAACCCTTTTGCATTACAACTTCATCTTCTATCATTGGGATCATTGCATAACCGCCGCCGATAGTAAATAAACCTATTTTAAAGAAAACAAAAAACAATTCTAAAAGTAATTTAATTAGTGCCATCGTAAGTCTCCACTTCTTTTTTGGCACTAATTACAGCAAAAATAGCTCCTATTAACATTCCAAAAATAATAATTGTGATTGTTGGTATATTTAATAATAAAGCAAGCGCTAAGGCAATCACGATAAAGCCATAAGACATATAGTCTTTTTTTAATACTCTATATAGTTTACTTAAAGCATTTAAAATTAAAACTACAGCACCAATCCTTACCCCATGAAAAATTTGACTAATTACTTTGTTTTCTAAAAAAGCTTGATAGAAAAACGAAACAATAGTGATAATGATAATAGATGGTAATATTACTCCGATTGTTGCCGACAGAGAACCCCAAAAACCACCAACAGTATGTCCAACGTATGTAGCACTATTAACCGCAATAACTCCAGGAGTGCATTCGGCCAAAGCCAACATATCCAACATATCTTCATCAGAGATCCATTTTTTCCTTTCCACAAGTTCTCTTCTGATTAGAGGTAACATAGCTAAACCGCCACCAAAAGTAAAAGCACCGATTTTAAAGAAAATCCAAAAAAGTTCAAAAATTTGTTTCGTCTTTTTTTCTTTTTTCACTTTTGTATCACCTCCACTATTTTTTAATTATACAATAAAATTTGTATAAAAACAAGGACAGGAAAACCAGCTTTTGAAAAATAAAACTTCTTTAAGAAAACTGTTTAAAAAGGCAGTTTTTTGTGATATAATAATATACGCACGAGGAGTTGGTATTTATGGGATACAAAGCACTATATAGGACATATCGTCCTCAAAAATTCTCAGAAGTTATAGGTCAAGATATTATTGTCAAGACATTACAAAACTCAATAATTACAGAAAAAATCTCTCATGCTTATTTATTTAGTGGGCCAAGAGGAACTGGTAAAACTTCAATCGCAAGAATTTTTGCGAAGGCTTTAAACTGCCATAATATTAATCGAGAAACTGGCGAGCCTTGTTTAGAGTGCACGTCATGTACAGAAATTGCTATCTCTTCAAGTCCAGACGTTATTGAAATTGATGCTGCAAGTAATAATGGCGTAGAACAAATTAGAGACATTAGAGAAAAGGTTAAATTTTTACCAAGTGGAGCTAAATATAAAATCTATATTATTGATGAAGTTCATATGTTAAGTGGTAGCGCATTTAACGCATTATTAAAAACATTAGAAGAACCACCAGCACATGCGATTTTTATTCTAGCAACAACAGAACCAAATCGAGTAATACCAACTATTTTATCTCGTTGTCAAAAATTTGATTTTAGACCAATTGCTATTTCAGATATTTATAAACATATTAAATATGTTTGTGAGCAAGAAAACACAAATATTGAAGATGAAGCAGCTATCGCTTTAGCAGAAAGTGCAGAGGGAGCGCTTCGTGATGCTTTAAGTTTCTTAGATCAAGCAATTGCTTTAGCTGAAGAAACGATAACTTTAGAAATAGTTAATGATATTACTGGTAATTTAAGTTATGATAAATTATTAGAAATTGCTCAACATGTTGAAGATAAAGAAATTGAAAAAGCATTAAAAGCTATTACTGAACTTTATAACTTAGGCAAAGAAACTTTAAAAATGGTAACTTCATTGATTAGTTTATACCGTGACATTTTAGTATACAAATCTTTTCAACACGAGAAAAATGAAAAATACATTTTCCAAAAAGAGCAATTTAAAGAATTAGCGAAAATTTTAGAAAATAATAAGATTTTCTATTATGTAGATATCTTAAGCGATACTCAAAATAAAATTAAGTATTCTGCTAATCCATTAATCTTCTTAGAAGTTGCAATTATTAAAATGATTAATGCATCTAGTGAAGATTTAGATATCGTTCGTCGTTTAAACGAACTTGAAACCAGAATAGAAGAAGGCGGAGGTGGAGCCGGAGGAAGCAATGCCTCAGTTCAAAACTTAGAAAGAAATCTTATTAGGATTACTGGCGAGTTGAGTAAATTGGAATTACCAATTTTAAAAAATAAAGTAGAAGCATTAGAAAGAAAAACAGCCAATACTTTAGATGTTGAAGACGTAAGATCAGTAAATACTAAATTAAATAACTACGAAAAAGAAATCAAAGCATTAAGAAATGATTTGGCTACTTTAAATCCATCATATTTAGAAGGAAGATTGAAAATTATTGAATCTAAAATTGATGGTAAAAAATTTGAATCAAGTGGACCAGCTGTTATTAATAGCGAAGTTGATTCAAAACTTTTAGAAAAAATTGACGAAATTGAAAATCAAATCAAAAACTTAAAATCAGTTTCATCTTCAGTAGATGTAGAAGAAATCTCTGAAAAAGTAAATAAACTCTTAAAGCAAAATCAATCTCAAGAACACGAGGAATTAGATACGTTAATTGCAAGAATTGAAGCCTTAGAAGAGGCAAAACCAGAAGAGAAGATATCTCATTATAGTGAAACACCAAAAGTAGAACTTGCAGATATTGAAAAGCGAGTTCGCTTAATGGAAGAACAAGTTTATCGTTTAAGTGCTGAAAACTATTTTGAATCTGAGGAAAAACGCAAACCAAAGAGATTGAGTAAAAAAGTAGCTGATAACCAAATTATGTTTTTTGGTGATGAAGTTATTACAGTTTCTGAATTTGAAAATAGAGACGAACAAGATTTTAATTTTGGCGCTATTAGTAAAGAATCAGAAGAAGCAAATAAGCAAGAAGAAACTTTAGATGAAGATCTTGAACTAGAAGATTCTAGCGAAGAATATGAAGAAGACTTAGAGCAAGAAGAATATGAATTAGAGACAGAAGAACAAGACGAAGATGAATCAGAAAGTATGGATGATGCAACGATAGAAGCGATAGAAGTTGAAGAAGCAGAAGATGAAGATGTCTATGGAGATGCAGAAATAGATAAAGCTTCTGTTAGCTATCGCTTAAAATATCAACCGGATGCTAAACCGGGAAAAATTTCTGAAGGTTATATATATAAATATGAAAAAGCAAAAGAACAATATGATATAACTGATGCTGCTTATTCTGTAGATAAAGACAAGAACAAAGCATTAGATAAAGAAGTTTATAATTTATTTAATGCAAAGCAAGAAGAAAAACCTAAAGAAAATAAAAAGGAAACATATGCAACTGACGACGGTATTGTTGTTCATAGTACTCATTCAACAATCGTAAAGAAACAATCTAAAGATGATTATTATGAACAAAAATCGATGGGTTTAGAAACCCCAAAAGTTGAAATAGAAGAACGTCAAGAAAAAGAGCCAATTCAAGAAGCTCGCGTAGAAGTTAAAAGTGTAGAAAGTTTAGCTGATTTAATTGATCTTGTAGACTCAAAACCAACTTCAGTTGAGCATAAAACTTCTGAACCTGTGGTAGAACCAAAGGCTGTTAAAAAAGATTTTAGCGAAGAAGAAGCATACGAAAATTATTCTGAAGATATCATTTTAAGGATTATGATAGATGCTTTAGACAAAGAAGCAAGAGATGATAAACGCAGAATAACAGAAATTTGGCCTCATTTAGGGGAAAGTGTTTTGCCTCAAGATGTTTCTGTTGCGAATTTATTAAAGCAAGGAGATGTTCGAGCGGTAGGCAAAAAAGAAATAATTTTAGTTTATGAAAGTCCAATGGTTTGTAATCAAATTATGGATAAAAAAACTAGAAGAAGAGCTCTTAGTATTATTGAAGATAAGTTAGGAGATTTCTATAATTATATGGCTTTACCTGAATCTGATTTTAGTGAAAAAAGGGAAGAATTCGCTGGGTATTATTTAATGGGATCAATTCCTAAAAAACTATCTCCAGTTAGAAACCCTTATTTAAAAAACATATCTAATCAAAAAGAAAAATCAATTACTGAAGAATTGACAGATATATTTGGTCCAGGAATTGTGAAGACGGAGGAATAATATGAACCAACAAGCATTAATGAAAAAACTTAAACAACTTCAAGACGAAATGGTTGAAACACAACGCGAAATTGAAGCAACTTTATTTACTGCTTCTGCAGGTGGTGTTGTAACTATTGAAATGTTAGGTAACAAGAAATTAGTAAAAGTTGATATCGACCCTTCTTTTGAAGCTCATAACAGTGACGATTTTGAGATGTTAAGTGATATGATTGTAGCTGCTTGCCAGATTGCAATTGATGACATCGATAAGTTTACTGAAGAGAAGATGAGAAAATATCAAAGCATGCTAGGATATGGTGGGTTTTAAATTTGAAATATCCAAAAGCTTTAGAGGAATTAATTTTAAGTTTTAAGAAGCTTCCGGGGATAGGGCCAAAAACAGCAGAAAGGCTTGCTTTACATATCTTACTTGGAGCAAACAAGGAAGATGTTAAGGAGCTTTCTAGTAATTTACTTAAAGCTTTAGAAGAAGTTCATCCATGTAAGAATTGTGGTATTTTAACCGACCAAGATTTTTGTTTTGTATGTAAAGATTTTACAAGAACAAAGCAACTAATGATTTTAGAAAACAATAAAGATATGGTAAGTATTGAAACTACAGGCCAATATCATGGTAGATATCATATTTTAAATGGTGTAATTTCAGCTTTAAATGGTGTTGGTCCAGATGATATTAACTTAAGTAATTTAAAACAAAGAATTAAAAATGAAGGAATTACTGAAGTTATTATTTCTACTAATCCAACATTAGATGGAGAAATGACTGCCTACTATATTAATAATTTATTGAAAGATGAATTAGATGTTTATAGAATAGGTTATGGCCTTCCAGCAGGTACTAATATCGAATATGCAAATGAAACAACATTGATTAAAGCACTTGAAGGAAAAAGGAAAATGTAGTATAATGTATGAAAGGAGTGTATTTCATGAATTTGTTTAAGCAAGCTATTGTAAATATGAACTCTTTGGGTACTGCGCTAGTTAGTACTACTTTTGGCGTTAATGTGCCATATTTTAACATAACTAAGTCCACTTTTTAGATTAAGTGGACTTTTTTAATACAAAAAAAATAGGAGAGATGATATGGGATTTTTTGACAAAATTAAAGAACTGTTTAAGAAAAAGGAAAAACCCCCAGTAGCAGATTCTAAGGAAGCAGCAAGCGAATTAGAATCTGGAGAAGAATTGTCTAGTTTTGATGCGGAAGCAATCAAAAAGGACATGCAAAATATGGGAGTTGAAATTAGGCTAGAGGGACTAACTAAGGAATTTGTAGAAAAGAAGACAAACAGAATTACTGTTGCTGTTGACAATTTTGATGTAACAATTCCAGCAGGCAAGTTAGTGGGGTTATTAGGACCTTCAGGTTGTGGGAAATCAACAACACTTTACATGATTTCAGGTTTACACAAACCAACAGCGGGAAGAATCTATTTTGGAGAAGATGATGTTACTGATTTACCGCCAGAGCAAAGAGGAATTGGTTTAGTTTTCCAAAACTACTCTTTATATCCTCACATGACAGTAAGACAAAACATTTTATTTCCACTGGAGAACATGAAAGTTCCAAAAGAAGAAGCTGAAAAAAGAGCACAATATATGGCTGAGCTTGTTCAAATTGGGGATTTAATGAACCGTAAACCAAATCAATTATCTGGAGGTCAGCAACAAAGAGTTGCTATCGCAAGAGCTTTAGTTAAAATGCCAAGAGTATTGCTTCTTGATGAACCACTTTCTAACTTAGATGCACGTTTAAGAATGCAAATGCGTGAAGAAATTAGAAGAATTCAAAGAGAAACTGGTA
Organism: Bacilli bacterium; assembly: GCA_035377365.1. Taxonomy (GTDB): domain Bacteria; phylum Bacillota_I; class Bacilli_A; order ML615J-28; family CAG-698; genus DUNF01. The sequence continues at coordinate 14,327 of DAOSSK010000011.1, read as the reverse complement.
TTACTACAATCTTCGTAACACATGACCAAGAAGAAGCAATGAGTATTTCAGATGAAATCGTAGTTATGAAAGATGGTGTTTTACATCAAAAAGACAAACCTCAATATGTTTATAATGAACCAGTAGATGAGTTTGTAGCTAGGTTCTTAGGAAATCCTCCAATTAATATTGTTGAAGGTAAAATTGAAGACGGAAAACTTATCGTAAACGGTAAAGTTTTAGAAAAGGTTAAACTAGAAGATCAACCGATTCATCTAGGTATTAGAGCCGAGTTTTTCCAAGTAGATCCAAAAGGAAGATTAGAAGCAGAAATCGAATTCTTAGAACACATTGGTAGAGATACAATGGTAATTGCTTCAATTGAAGATGCTAGTCGTACATTTAAAGCATTAGTATCTGCTCAAACTATTAAAGACTTGGAGGTAGGACACAAGATCAAGTTTAACTATACTTCCTACTTTGTATTTAACGCGGAGACTGGAGAAAGATTAATCTAAGATGCTTGAATGGAAAAAAGATGGTTGGAAAGCAGCAATAGCCTTAGGTCCTACTTTACTTATAATGGCTGTGTTTACTTTCTATCCAATAGTTAACACCTTTATAATGGCATTTAGGAATAACTACCAATTTTTAAGGGGAACTGATGATGGGTTAGGAATTCAAAACTTTATTACTGTATTTAGTGATCCTAGATTTATGACATCACTAAAGAATACTTTATTAATGGTTATTGTTTCAGTACCAATAACTGTTATTGTAAGTATTTTAATCGCAGTTGCTTTGAATTCAATTGAAAGATTAAGAGGATTTTTCCAAACAATCTTCTTCTTACCTTATGTTACTAACACAATTGCTTTAGGTTTAGTATTTAACACAGTTTTCCATAAAGACTTTGGTTTATTTAACTCAATCTTTAATTTAGGTGCAGTTGACTGGTTGGGAGCTGAAACAACATATTGGAGAGCATTCTTCGTTCTAATGGTTTATACAATTTGGAATGGACTTGCTTTTAAGATTATTGTTTTACTTTCTGGTTTACAGAATATTGATAAGCAGTATTATCAAGCTGCCGCAATTGATGGTGCATCTAAATGGAGAATCTTTAGGAAAATAACTATTCCTTTATTGTCGCCAATGATTTTATATACAACAATCACTTCGTTTATCGGAGCGTTCAAAGTATACACTAGTGTAATTTCCCTATTTGGTAAAGGAGCTGGTGCAAGTAACTCGTTTGGTCCAAACAACATGTTAATAACAGTTGTTGGTTACATTTACAATAAATTATGGGAAGCTGGAACACCGTTTGGTGTAGCATCAGCAGGATCTGTAATTTTATTTGTAATTATCTTGTTGATTACACTTATTCAAAGATGGGTAAGTAAATCAAGGGTACATTACTAGGAGGTGCTAAATGGGTTTTAAAGAAATTTTATTAATATTATTAGGTTTAGCGGCGCTATTTGGAATTGGTTACTTAATTGTTTATCTAGTAAGTAAACATAAACAAAAGGCAAAAGCTGAACAATTAGCTTTAGAAAAAAGCGCAGATTTATCTGAAATCGAAAGAGCAAAAGAAATTAAGCGAAAAGAAAAAGAAGCTTATGTACCAGAGGATCAATTAAAGGCGTTTAGAATAAAAAGAACAACATTAAAAGTTATTACATATATCTTTTTAATCTTAGTTGCTTTATTTATTTTAGTTCCGTTTTATTGGATGGTTATTACATCTTTTAAATCAGCTGAAGAAATCGCAGCAACAAAGCCTTCGTTAATTCCAAACAAAGTAACTTTTGAAGCATATAAGAATATTTTTCAAATAGAGGTAAATCCATATAATGGAACTTTAAGACGAGGAGTACCTTTCTTATATATGTTTGGAAACACAATTTTGGTTGGTTTCTTTACAACAATCTTTACAGTAATATCTGTTGTGTTTTCTGCGTTTGCTTTTTCTAGATTGAGATTTAAAGGAAGCGATTTGTTATTTACAATCTTACTATCAACAATGATGGTGCCTGGTGAAGTATTCATTATTACTAATTATGGTACTGTATCAAGATTAGGCTGGGTTGGGGCACCTTTAAATGCCGATACCGGAAGGATATTAGGAAACTATCTAGCAATGATCTTGCCGTTTATAGGAAGTGTCTTCTATACTTTCTATTTGAGACAAACTTTCAAGCAAGTACCAGATGAGCTTTATTATGCGGCTAAAGTAGATGGCGTTCGTGATTTTAAATATTTATTTAAAGTTATGATTCCAATTGCTAAGCCAACTATTATTACAATTACAATTTTAAGTTTAATGGGTTCTTGGAACGCATACATTTGGCCAAACTTAGTTACGGATTTCCAAAACTATAAGTTGTGGCTAGTAAGTAATGGTTTATCTAATGCGTTTAGATCAACAATAGAGTTATCTGGTCCAAACAACGTACTTAACCAACAAATGGCCGGATCATTAATTATAACACTACCACTATTAATTGTATTCTTTGCTTTAAAGAAACATATTATGCGCGGTGTTGTTCGTGGTGGAACAAAAGGTTAATAATTTTATCATAAGAAAGAGAGGAAAATAATTTATGAGAAGATTTTTATTAGTACTTGTTGCAATTTTCAGCTTGATTTTAGTTACAGGCTGTTCTTGTCAAGTTAAAAAAGGAGACAAGGTATTCGAAGACTTAACAGAAGTTGTTAAGGCTGGAGAAAAAGATGGTGTAGCTATCGAAAAAGTTCAAATTACAGTAAGTGTAACGAGCGGTGTTGTTAGTGATTCTTTAACGCCACTAATTCCTTTATTTGAAGCAGAATATCCACATGTAGGAATTACATTAAAAACAATTAGTGGTGGATATACTGAATTAAGAAAAACAAACATTTTGGAAATTCAATCATATCAAGCACCAACAGTAACATTAGGTTATCCAGACCACTTTGCAGAATATTATTCAGCAGGTGCAATGATTAATTTATCAAACTTTATCGCTGGACCTAATGGTTATACACAAACTGAATTAGACGACTTTATTCCTTCTTATTTAGCTGAAGGTAAAGGGTTTGATGATGCAAATCCAAATGATTATTATTCATTACCATTTAACAAATCTACAGAAGTTTTGGTTTATAATAAAACTATTTTAGAAGCAGCTATAGCAAAAGATGCAACTATTAAAATCCCTAAAACTTGGGCTGAAGTAAAATCAGTTTCCGAAAAACTTTTAGCTTTAGGAGCAGCAGGAGAATTAGATGGTATTATTACAGTTGCAACTGGCGAATATACAATTTCAGAACATATTAATAAAGGAACATTCTATACTTTTGCTTATGACTCATCAGCTAACGCATTCATTACTTTCACAAGACAAGTAAAGAGTACTTATACTGAAAGAGCAAACAACGAACAAGGATATTTAGCTTTTGATACTCCAACAAACGTAGCAAACTTAGAATACTTCCAAGGTGAAAGCGAAGCTAAACGTTTCGCAGTAGCAGAAACATTTGGTTCTAACTATGCATCAGATGCATTCAAGAGAGGACAAGTTTTATTTACTGTTGGATCTTCAGCTGGTATTAAATATAACGAACCAGAAGGTAATAAGTTTGAGGTTGGAATTTCTACTGTTCCTTATTTTACAGAAGATGCAAAATATGTTATCCAACAAGGAACTAACATTGCTATGCTAGCTCAATCTACAAACTTAGAAAGAGCAGCCGCTTGGTTATTTATTAAATTTTTATTACAACCAGAAGTTACAGCTAAATTTGCAATGGCATCAGGCGGTTACTTACCAGTAAGAGCATCAGCTTATGAAACAGAAGCTTATCAAGAGTATTTAGACAATCCTCCACTAGAGAAAAGATCATACTCTAAAGCTGCTAACCTAGCTTTACAATATCGTGAACAAGGATATCAATTCTTTGTAGACCCTGCCTTTGTAGGATCTTCAAAAGTTAGAGATGAAGTAGGTAGTGCTTTAGTATCAGTTATCGTAAATAAAGCGGAAGTAAAGAAACGTCTTGAAGACGCATATGCTACTTTAGGTAAAGCATATCAAAAATGATAAACAAATTTAGAAGAATAACATTTAGTTTATTATTCTTACTCTTAGGATTTCTTTTAGTTGGTTGTAAAGAAGCCGAAACAATCAGACTAAACGTGGAGAAAAAAGACCTTCTAGTTGGTGAAACATTCCAACTAGAAGCAACTGTTTTCCCAGAAAATTCTAAGTATAAATGGGAATCAAGTAATGAAAAAGTAGTGACTGTAAAAAACGGCTTAGTTACTGCTGTTGGTCCAGGTAGAGTTACAGTTAGAGCCATTAGTGGCAAAAAAATAGCAGCAACAACTTTTGAAATTTATGGTCACCTAGATACTAGTTATACCGATAATTTAAAATTAGAAAAAAGTTTTGAAGGAAAAAGTTTTTTAAATAACGGTATTGGTGAAGTTGAATTAGGCCAGTTAGTTGATGGTGACACAGCACATTTCCGTAACAAGGGAGAAAGAGGAACATTCACGCTTAGGTTCTTGTATATTAATACACCAGAATCTACTGGTAGAATCGATCCTTGGGGGAAAGCTGCTAGCAGTTTTGTTGGGAACATTTTAACAAACGCCCATCAAATCGTGTTAGAAACATCTGATGGTAAATCTGCTCAACTTGATGCTACTCGCAAAAGATATTTAGGACTAGTTTGGTATCGCAATAGTGCTAGTGAAGAATTTAGATTACTTAACTTAGAGATTGTAGAAAACGCATATTCTAATTATACAGGTTCAAATGGTGACAATGATAATTATGTAGACACATTCATTAGTGCTGCTTCTAAAACAGCCGCTACAAGGAGAAGAGTTTTCGGCGAATTTGATCCAAGTTTTAATTATACTGGCGAGATTGTTGAAGTTTCAATCGCAGAAATTAGAAAAAATTATGATGATTATGACGATGGAACAAAATTATTAATTGAAGCTCAAATTATGCGTATTACAGGAGATAACTTGTATCTAGAAGATTTAGAAGCAACAGACTTTGATGACGAAATCAAAAAAGCAGGTATCTATATCTTTAGTGGCTATGGCTCTGGTTTAGGGGCCTTAAAAGTTGGAACTATCGTTAGATTCCAATGTCAAGTTGGAATTAGTGATATCTATGGATTACAATTAACTAACCCAAGTCAAGTAAGAATTTTAGCTAATGAAGATGGAGCTGAAGTAGAATATACTGAAGTTCCAGCAAACTTTACGTCTTTAGAAGATTATGAAGGATATGTTGTTATTGTACGAAATATAACTGTTTCAAGTGTTAGCTCTCCAAACGAAGAAGGAGCTTATACTATTTATTGTAAAACAGAAACAGGTGCAGAAATCAATTTTAGAGTTGATGGTGGGGCATATCCTAAATTAGACTACAATAGCATTGTAGTTGGAGACAAGTATATAGGCATAGGTGGGGTTTCAAAATTCCATGACACTTATCAAGTTATGATAGGAAATCAAACAAGCGGAATTAATGATTTCGTTAACGTTTCAAAATAATACAAAATAGGGAGGTATACGATTTTGAAAAAACTTAGAAGATTAGGTTTGGTACTACTATTTGCCCTAATGGCATTTGTAGTTGTGGGTTGTTCTTGTGTGCCAACAGAAGAAGATCCAACAATGGGTTATTTAGAAGAAGCTCAAGGAAAAATTGTTTTCTTAGGTGATGCTAATAACTTAAAACAAGATGAACAATTACAAGACACTGTAATTGTACAAGATGCAGATGGAAACAGGATTACAGTTAAAGTAGCTTGGTCTATCTCAAAAGGTTCAGAATATTTAACAGTTGAAAAAACCGGAGACGGAAAAACAATGCTACGAGTTACACGTCCTGAAGGTAGTGAGCAAGGTGAAGCTACTTTAGTTGCTACTTTAACTATTGAAGGTAAAGACGGTTCTAAAACAAGAGAGTTCACAATTTATATTGCTCCAGCTCCAAGAGCTTTAACAGTAGCAGAGCTATTCGAAGCAGAATTAAATCAAGATGTTCAAGGTGAAGGTATTGTAACTCACTCATGGGAAGATTCAAGTGGAGTTTTAGCTTTCTTTAAAGATGATACAGGTTCATTCTTTATTTATAGAGCAAAATCAGATCATCCAGAAAGAGTTAAACCAGGAGCTAAAGTTTCAGTTTCTGGTGCTAGAAAGAATCATTATAACTGTCAACAAATCGCAGGCGATACACCAAGAATTACAGTATTAGAAGATGCTCCAGCAGCAGGTTATGTATATGGCGATTTAGGTCCTGCTAAAAACGCAGCTGAAGTTGAAGCAATGGGTCAAGATATTCATCTTCCAGGAACTTTTGTTAGATTAACAGGAAAAGCTGTTCAAAAAACTGAAGGACAATATACTAACTCATACTTAGACGATCTTGCTTCAGGAAAATCAATTTCAATTTATTATGGCGGACATCCTCAAGGATTAGCAGATTTTAATGCAAAACTTGATAAATATGTAGAACTAGATGCAGTTTTATATTCTTATTCAGGTGGTTGGAGAGTATCTGTAATTCCAGGAACTGTTGAAGAAGTTGAAGCTCCAGAATTAACAGACGAACAAAAAGTAGCAGCAGCTATTGATAATCTTAATACTACATTCCCTGAAAACTATGCAGTTTACAAAAATGTAAAATTACCAACAACATCAGCTTTAGATGAAGGATTAACTATTGCTTGGGAATCAGATAATGCAGCAGTTCTTTCTGAGACTGGCGCATACAATAGACCAGATGCAACAACAACTGTAAAATTAACAGCTACAGTTACTTTAAGAGAAGTTACTGAAACAGTTGAATTAACATTCTTAGCGCCAGTTCATGAAGTTTCTACAATTGCTGAAGCATTAGCGATGGATCCAGCGAATAAACCGGTAGTACATGTTCAAGGAACAGTAACCGGTGTACTTAAAGATGGTATTGTTATTGAAGATTCAACTGGTGCAATTTTACTATATGGTTCATCATATGGCGGAGCTAAATATGGCGATGTTGTAGATGTAATTGGTAAGAGAGAAGCTTATAAAGGACTGCAACAACTTGCTATAATTACAGTTGATGTAACTACTCCTGGCGAAGGATATGATCATGCTAGCAAGGCTGTTGAAAAAACAGTTGCACAACTTTGCGCAATTCCTGCCACAGATTTAACTAACATTGGTAAGATTTATAAAGTTTCTGGTAAATTAGCTGTTGCTGGTAGATATAATAATTATTATATTGCAGCTGCAGATGACGAAACAGAAGGCGCAGAGGGCAAACTTTATATTTATTATAATAACGTGCCAGAAACTCTAAGCCAATTTGATATGCCACAAGTAGGCAGAAAAATTGACTCTGCGTTATTAGTAGTTATGGGACACCGTGACGATGATAAATGGAGATATGTATTAGTTCCAGAATCAGTTGTGTTTACAGCACTAAACGATGAAGAAACAGTAGCTTTAGCTAAAAAATACTTAGCATTAGATTTCCCAGCTGGTATGGAAGTAATTGGAGACTTAGAATTCTTTGCAGAAGCACCAATTGATGATAAAATGGTACAAGTTGCATGGGCTACAGATAAACCAGAAATTATTGCAGCTGATGGAAAAGTAACTACTCCAGCAGAAGCAACAGAAGTGACAATTACTGTCACACTTACATTTGGCGAAGCAACTGACACATATGAAGTTACAGTTATTGTAGCAGCAAGTAACGTTGTAAAGAAAATTGATTTTGGTACAACAGCTAAAACTGGTTATGCTCAACCAGCTATTGAATTTGAAAATGGCGATGGAGAAACAATGAATATTAATGTTTTGAGAGCACAAACAAACTCATCAAATTATGATCCACACAAAGATAGTGGTTGTATGCTAGTTTTATCAACTAAAAAAAGCGCACAAGAATCTTGGGCTGAATTTGATTTAACATCTTATGAAGAAGCAGCAGGAATTTCGTTCAAAATTGCTGCTTGGAACCAAAACAAATATGAGACTATTATGGCATTAACAGATTCTGTTTTAAAAATTCAAATTAAACAAGATGAAGAATGGGTAGATGTTGTACTAAGTGGTAGAGAAGATGCTAACTTCCTTCCTGACTTAGTAAAAGATGCATATGCAGAAATCTCATCTAATTTTACACCAGGATTATATAGAATTTACTATAATACTCCAAGTGCAACTTATGATGATGGAAACACTGAATACGCACTTGTTATAGATGATATAACATTAAACAAAGCTCCTTAAAAAGGTGATTGAGAATAGAGCCAAATATTATTTGGCTCTATTTTTTTTATGTGATATAATATAAGAGAAATCAAAGGAGCAAATTATGGAATACAGAAAAATGAAAAAACTTAATATCAGCCCTTCTTTACTTGGATTTGGGGCAATGAGATTGAAGACGAAAGCTAATGGAGATATTGATTATGAACTTGGTGATAAACTAATTGACAAAGCATATAAAAATGGTGTTAATTATTTTGATACAGCAGCTACTTATACTGATGGTTTAAATGAAAAGTTTTTAGGTCAAAGTCTAAAAAGATATCCAAGAGAAAGTTATTATTTAGCTACTAAATTATCTTTATTTAGAATTAAAGAAAGAGAAGAAATCTTTAGTTTTTTCGAAAAACAATTAGAACAATTAGGGGTTGAATATGTTGATTTTTATTTAATCCATGCAATGAATAAAAACATTTTTCAAAAAGTTAAAGATTGGGGAATTATTGATATTTTAAGAAGATGGCAAAAAGAAGGCAAGATTAGATATATTGGTTTCTCTTTTCATGACGACTATAAAACCTATAAAGAAATTTTAGATTACTATCATTGGGATTTTTGTCAGATTCAACTTAACTATATGGATACTAATATCCAACAAGGTATTCAAGGTTATTATGATGCTTTAGAAAAAGAAATTCCTGTAATTATAATGGAACCTTTAAAAGGCGGAAAGTTAGCTAACTTTAATAAAAAGGTAAGTAAACTATTAATTGATTATAATCCTAACGTTAGTACTGCAAGTTGGGGGTTTAGATATCTATTTGGTCTAGAAGGTGTAAAAGTAATCTTAAGTGGGATGAATGATATGGAGCAACTAGACGACAACTTAAAAACTTTTAAAAATCCTAAACCTTTAAATGAAGAAGAACAAAAGCTAATTAAAGAAGTTGAAGCCAAATTAAACAAAATTTTTGAAGTAAGTTGTACTCAATGTAGTTATTGTATGCCTTGCCCTGCTGGAGTAGATATTCCAGAGAACTTTGAAATCTTTAATGACTATGCTATGTATCAAACAATAAGCAACACCAAATGGAATATAAATCTTTTGAAAAAAAGAGATGCTACATTTGATGCTTGTATTGAATGTGGTGCTTGTTTAAGTTTATGCCCTCAAAAAATAGATATTCCAAACGAATTAAAACGAATGAAAGAGACTTTTGGGTTTCTTAAATGATTGAAGCTAAAATAAGTTTAGGTCAAAACTTTTTAGTTGATCAAAACATTATTAATAAAATAGTCAAAAGTATCCCTATCAATAAGGATAGTTTAATTATTGAAATTGGCTCGGGGATGGGAGCTATTACTAAGCCCATATATGAGCTAACTAAAAATGTGATTGCAATTGAATGTGATCAAAGACTAGTTGATTATTTAGGAAAGGAACTTCCAAAATTAAAAATAATTAATGAAGATGCTTTAAAGGTAGATGTTGACTCCTTGATAAACAAAGATAAATACTCTAATGTAATTTTAGTAAGTAATCTTCCTTATTATATAACTAGTCCGTTAATAGAAAAGATTTTAAAATTAAAGAAAATTGATTATGCTTTTTTAATGATGGAAAAAGAAGTTGCTCTAAAAATTAAAGCAAAAGCAAAAAATGTTTTATCTTTACTTATAGACTTAAAAGGAGAGATGGAGATTCTATTTGATATTGGTCCTAATGCCTTTAAGCCTAAACCAAAAGTGGTTAGTTCGTTTGTGAAGATATCTTATTTATATGAAACCAAACTAAATGGTGAGTTTTATTTGTTTTTAAATAATATATTTTTAAACAAAAGAAAAACATTGATTAATAATTTAAATGCTATTTATAAGAAAGATAAAAAAGAATTAGAAATAATTTTTGAAAAGTTAAATTTAGATAAAAATATTAGAAGTGAAAAATTAAGCATTGAAGAAATAAAAGAATTATATAAGGAGTTGTTTTAGATGAAGAAAAAAGCTTATGGAAAAATCAATCTTTCCTTGCATGTTTATGATAAAAGAGAAGATGGGTATCATAATATTGAAAGCTTAATTACCTTAATAGATATCTGTGACAAAATGAAATTTAAGAAAGCCTTAGAAACAAAAGTTTTTGTGAAGAAAGCAAAGATTAAAAATAATATTGTAAATAAAACTATTGAGTTAGTTAGGAAAAAATACAATCTAAAAGACAGTGTTGAAGTTAAAATAAAAAAGACAATTCCTATTGGGGCAGGTTTAGGTGGTGGTAGTAGTAATGCTGCTGCTACTATTAATGCCATGGATGAACTTTATAATTTAGAGATGGCCTTAGTAGATAAGAAATTGCTAGCAGAACAGTTAGGAATGGATGTTGCTTTCTTTTTGGAAAATGATACTTGTTTAGTAAGAAGAAGGGGAGAAGTTGCAACGCCAACTATTAATCCTTATGTAGGTTATTATTGTTTATTGCTATTTAGTGATTTTTCCATTTCAACAAGAGAAATATATGAAGCGTATGTATTAGGTGATGAACATTTAGAAAATGATTTAGAATCTAGTTATAAAACAACTAATTTATTATTATATAAAGAGATTCAAAATCTAAAAAAAGATTTGTTAGACTTAAAAGCAGTTAAGGCTATGATGAGCGGATCTGGTCCTACAGTATATGGTTTATTTGAAAAGAAGAAATATGCCAAAAAAGCAGCAAAAGTTTTAAAGAAAAAATATAACAGAAAACCAGTTGTTACAAAGATAATTAAAAATGGATAAAAACTAAAAACGTTTTCAAAAAGTTCTTGCTATTTTAAAAATAAGTGTTATAATGTAAATAGAAAGAGGAAAGAAAGATGCCAATTACGAATGTACAGGTTTATTTAGTAGAAAATGCTGGTAAGATTAAAGCTTCAGCAACGATCACTTTCGATGACGCTTTTGTAGTTCATGGATTGAGAATTATTGAAGGCGAAAAAGGGTTATTTGTGGCTATGCCAACAAGATACTCAAGAAAGAAAGGTAGATTTTTAGACACAGCTCATCCAATTTCAAACAAAGCAAGAAGCGTATTAGTTGATGCCATTTTAAAGGCATATCAAGAAGAATTAAAAAAGAGTTAAAGCAAAACCCCTTTAGATAAAAGGGGTTTTAATTTTAGAATTAAATTGAAAAAGTGGTATTTATATAGTATAATATAGGTATATTGGAGGTAATTTAAGAAATGGCGACTATTCACGGAAAGAAGATAAAATTATTTTCTTTAAGTGCCAATCCCGAGCTTGCACAAGAGATTGCAGAGTGCATGGGGACTGGTTTGTCTAACTGCACCATCACAAGATTTGCTGATGGTGAGATTAGCGTTAACATTGGGGAAACAGTAAGAGGTCATGATGTTTTTGTAGTTCAACCAACATCTGCGCCTGCAAATGATCATTATATGGAGTTACTAATTTTTGTAGATGCATTAAAAAGAGCATCTGCAAGAACAATTAATGTAGTTATGCCTTATTATGGTTATTCAAGACAAGATCGTAAAGCTTTAGCAAGACAACCTATTTCAGCTAAATTAATGGCTGATTTATTACAAGCGGCGGGGATTACAAGAGTTGTTTGTATGGACTTACATGCAGCTCAAATTCAAGGATTCTTTGATGTTCCTATTGATAATTTTGAGGCATTACCAATTATGGTTCAATATCTAAAGAAAAAGAAATTGAAAGATTTAGTTATCGTAGCGCCTGATCATGGTGGAGCTTCAAGAGCAAGAAAGTTTGCAAATTGTTTTAATGCTCCTCTTGCGATTATTGATAAGAGAAGACCAGCACCTAACGTTGTTGAAGTAATGAATATTATAGGTGATGTAGAAGGTAAAAATGCAGTTATTGTAGATGATATTATTGATACAGCAGGGACATTAACTGAAGCTGCTAGAGCATTAGTGAAGGCTGGTGTTAAAGAAGTTTATGCAGTTGCAACGCATCCAGTATTATCTGGACCAGCAGTTGAAAGAATTCAAAATTCACCAATAAAAGAGTTAATAACTACAAATTCTATTCGTTTACCAGAAGAAAAAAAAATTGCTAAAATAAAACAGTTATCAATTGCTAAACAAATTAGTCAAGGTTTAATAAACATTATTGATGACAAATCAGTAAGCGCATTATTTCAATATAAACCTGAACAAAATTTTTAAAAAGTTCTTGCTTTTTAAAAAACTTTTTGATACACTTTATAAGATAAGTAAAAAGGTCGTATATATTCAATGATATGGATTGAAAGTCTCTACCCTGAAACCGTTAATTTCGGGACTACGAATTTATTCTAAGTATAGGGGCTTTTAAGGAGCCCTTTTATTTTTGGAGGTTACTTATGACTTATAGAGAAAGTGTTGTTTGCAATAGCGTAGCTAAACCTTGTTCTAAGGCTGCTTTCGCATTCCCTTCTCCTGTTTTTACTTTTCAAAATTTATTTAAGGTCTTATAATTAAGACCTTTTTTTCTACCAAAAGGAGGTTTATTATGGAAGAAAAAAGATTGGTTTTAGACATTGAACAAAAGCCTAAGAAAATTAGGCATTGGTTGTTATTTGCAGCACAACACTTCTTAGCGATGATCGTAGCTTGTATCACAGTTCCTATTATTACAGGACTACCAATTGATGCTACTATTGTTGCCGCAGGTATTGGTACTTTATTTTATATTTTAGTAACGAAAGGGAAATCGCCTGTTTTCTTAAGTAGCTCATTTGCCTACATTGCACCGATTCTTTCAGCTTTAGCTTTAGGAGATCCGATTGCGAAGAATAACTTACTAGCAGTTATTATTGGTATGGGAATTGTAGGTGTAGTTTATGTAATTGTAGCTTTAATTATTAAGTTTGTTGGAACAGCATGGTTGGACAAATTGTTACCACCAATTGTAATTGGTCCAGTAATTATGGTAATTGGTTTAGGATTATCAGCTAGCGCAGTTGGCAATTTATCAACAACAGCAAATAACTATAATATAGTAGGTATTGCCGTTGGATTAGTTGCGATGTTAGTTACTGCTTTAGTAGCTCACTATGGAAAGGGTACAGTGAAGTTAGTTCCGTTTGTAGTTGGACTTGGTGCAGGTTACATATTGGCGGCAATTTTAACTGTTATAGGTAATGCAGCCGATGTAGAGATTTTAAAATTAATTAACTTTACACCACTAAAAGAAGCTTTTGATCCAGTAACGTTTAAGTCATTTTTCCATTTACCTGATTTCTTGTTTTTAAGAAATATGACTGAGCAATTTGATGCGTCTCAAATCCCAACAATCATCCTGTTATTCGCGCCAGTTTCGTTTGTAACTATTTGTGAACATATTGGAGATCATAAAAACTTAGGTAATATTGTTGGTAGAGATTTACTTAAAGAACCAGGACTAACAAGAACATTAATTGGTGATGGTGTTGCAACATCAATCTCTGGTATTCTTTGTGGGGCAGCTAACACTACATATGGTGAAAACACAGCAGTTGTGGGGGTTACTAAAATTGCTTCAACAGCAGTTATTGGCGCAGCTGCAATTTTAAGTATCTTTGTTGGTTTCTTTACTCCATTTACGGCGTTTGTAGAAACTATTCCAGGATCTATTATGGGCGGCGTATCTTTATTGCTATATGGCTTTATCGCAGCTAGCGGAATGAAGATGTTAATTAATGAAAGAATTGATTTAGGCGTTAATAGAAACATTTTCGTTGTTGCAGTTATTTTAGTAGCTGGTATTGGTGGATTAGTGTTGAAAATTGGCGTTGTAGAGATTACTTCTACAGCTGTTGCAATGATTTTAGGAATTATCCTAAACTTGATATTAAATCCTGAAAAAGAAGCGAAAATGGAAAAATACGACGTTTAGATATCTAAAAAGTTAATATATTAAAGGCTATTAGTAATTAATAGCCTTTTCTTTTTCTTCTAAACTTTTCGAATAAAATCGTTGACTTTCAAAGTCAAATGTTATATAATATTAAAGCGCGTGTGAGAACATGTGCCTAAATAAGTCTTTGAAAACTAAACAAACAAGAGAAAGAGACA
>DAOSSK010000010.1:0-25160 GCA_035377365.1 Bacilli bacterium | reverse complement strand
CATTAACACTTTCTACAACCTTTCTACACGCTTCAACTCCATGATTTACAGCTGGAAAGCCATTAAGCATACTCTTACCAACTCTATTACTTTCTTCTAAACCACGTTCTGCTTCTTCATAACGATTAAGTCTAGTGTATGAATCGATTGTAGAAGGAAGAGCATCAGCTCCTGCTTTCTCTAATTTTTGTAATAGTTCAATATGTTTATCTAAACTAGCTACACCTGCTCTAGGTTGAACTAAAGTTCTACCTTTACTCTTAGCCTCATTTAAAACATAAGCCATATTTTTCTTCTTTGGCAGGCTCTTTAGATAAGGAATTGAAACCTCAAAATCTAAAAGTGGAGATGAACCAGTCTTCCACGACTTTAATACTTCTTCTCTAACTTTTAAGAATTCTTCTTCAGTCCATTTTTTATTTCTTACTTTCATAACTTCACAATTTCTTCTTTCATAATTTTTAAAGCTACTTCTGGATAATCAATACTTAATAGTCCCATAGCTGATAAAATATAACTTTTATCGACCATAAACTCTACTTTTAATGGTCTTAATTGGTTTGGTTTTTTTAAAGTATAAGTAATAGAACTTAAAATATCTTTCGTATCTTTGCTATTGATTAATACCCCACCAGTACCAATAACAAACTTTACTTTTGTTAAGTCTTTTCCAGTTTGATATTCCATTACTCCAAATGGAGTATAAACAGATTCTAAAAAACCTACATGTCTTGAAATTGCATTATCTAAAGCAACCTTAGCCATTTCTTTTTCGACTTTAAAATCATAATCAGTTACTGGTAAAAACTCAATATTATCATGTCTTTTTTTAGCTTCTTTTTCAATGTCAATTCCATCTTTTAAATATTTCTTTCGCTCTTCTAAACTTAAAGCTTCTAAAATACCTAAAGCAGAATATCTCATCCCTAAATCACCTTCTACCGTTCTTTTAGCATAAGGTTCTTCTAATCCTCTTTGTAAGACAGAAACTTTAGATGGACTTCCTGATCCTATAGAATAAATATCTGTTGTAGCTCCACCTACATCAACTAAAATAATATCTCCTAAGCCTTCTTCATCTAAATATCCATCAGCTAATAATGTCGCTGCTTCTAAAACAGCTTTTGGTGTTGGGAAAATAACTTCGTCTATTTCTTCTTCAATTTTTCCAATTCCTTTAGCTTTAATAATATTACCCATAAAGATTTCACGAATAACTTCTTGAGTATTTTTAATATTTAATTGATTTAAAAGAGGCATTACATTCTCACAAGTATAAGGTTTAATCTTAGCTTCACTTAAAATCTCACTAATATCATCTTGACATTCTTTATTACCTGCATAAATAATTGGAACTTTGACCTTAGCTTGAGCAAGCCTTTTAGCATTCTCAAGTACTGTATCACGGTCTCCACCATCAGTTCCCCCCGCAAGTAAAACAATATCAATTTTACCTGAAGTAATAACTTCCATTTGGCTTTTATTGATTCTACCTGAAACAACTAAATCAACTTTAGCTCCTGCGCCAAGACAAACTCTTCTTGCTGCTTCTACTGTCAAACTTTCAACTAAACCTATTGCTGCCATCTTTAATCCACCAGCAGCTGAAGAACAAGCAATAATCTTATCATATTTTTGCTTACCAACTTTAGCTTCTAACTTTTTTAAACATTCATGATAACCATCTTTAATATCAGTATTAATTGTAGTTATAGCATCTGTATGGCCAATAACTTTAGCTTTGCTTATGTCAACAGCTGTTAATTTAGTATAAGTAGATCCAAAATCTAACAATAAATATTTCATTTTCCTTGTGCTTCTAAAGCCTTTAGGTCTTCTAACACCCAAACTAATGTATCTTCAAAAGGTGTTCCTGGTGGAAAAACACGATTAAATCCCATATCTTTAAATCTTTTCTCTACTTCTTTAAAGTCTTGTTTCCCAACAACAATATTCCCACCTACATATAATATAACATCAGGAATACCAGCTTCAATACACTTATCTCTCATCCCTCTACAATCAAGTTCTCCTTGACCATAAAGCGATGATACTAATATCATCGGTGCATTAGTTTCTATAGCTGCATTGATAAAGTCTTCTTGACTAGAAAGCACACCTACATTAGCTACATTAAATCCATTTTCCTTTAAAATGTATTCGATAATTTTATTACCTACTGCGTGTACATCGGCACCAATAACGCCAATAACTATTGTTGGTTTCTTCATTATTTTTCTTCCTCATTTCTTCTAAAATACTACTAGTATTATACTACTTTTACCTTGTTTCTTCAAGTTATAAATAAAAAGCAATACCTTTAAAAAGTATTGCTTTTTTATATTTTATTAACCTATATTATTTTTCAAAATAATCTTCTTTTCTTCTAAAACCTAAAAAGGCAAAAGGCAATAAAGCAACTAAAGCAATTGCTTGACTATTACAACCTTTTTTCTTTAATACTTCAAGATTATAAGTTTTAGTAATGTCTCCATATTGTACTGAAATCTTAACATCTCCTGCTTGTAATGCTTCAATAACTCCAGTATTAGAGATTGTGGCAACACTTTGATTATTAGATGAAAATACTACATCTCCTGGTTTTAAAGTAGCAAGTTCTCCATCTAAATATACCTCTACAACCAAATTAACCTTTTCATTAATTGTAATTGTTTCTTTACCTTCTAAACCACCAATAACAACATTAATAGTTTTTGGTTTCACTTTTAGTGTAAGGGTTGCAGTCTCATTAGTATCTAGATTCTTTACTTTAACTTCATAGTTTCCATATGCTAAACCTTTAACCGTAAACTTCTTATTTGTAATTGCACTAATTTGTAAACCACTTAATCCCTCAACACTTAAATTATCAGTATGAGATGTAATCACAACTTCTATTTCATCACCTTTATAGATGTCTTTTGTTGCAGGGGCTAAACTCAACTCAGTAAACTTACCTACTTGAGAAGTATAACTTTTAGCTACATTATTATCTTTATCAATGATTTCAACTTTAACTGTTCCTGCTTTTGCCTCTTGAAAACTATATGAATTTGCACCTTTTTGTAAAGTAGTTTTTAATGCATCATTAAAGTAAACTTTATATTCTTTTACTAATTCAGGATTAATATCTTCAGTAAATGAAACATCAATATTTTGATTATTTCTTATAGCTGCAAAATCTAACAATTCACCAGGCGTAGCATCTAATATATACAAAGCAAATGTTACTTCTGCGTCATCATCAACTAAACCTACAGTTACATTTTCTGTTGCTACATTAATACCGGTAATCTTTAATACATTACCTACAATCTCATAACTATAATTGTCACTTTCAGACTTTACAATTAACTCTTGACCATAGTTTGGAACTTGATTTACTTCAATTTCAATTGTCCTACCAACATTTACATCATAGCTTTCTTCACTTACACTTAACGCTACAGGTAAAGCTACATCAAAATAATACTCATCTAGTATTGTTCCATCTGCAGCTTTTAGTTTTAAAATAATTTCTCTTACATCTTCTGGAACAGATGTTACATTAATTCTTCTTGTGCCGACTGGATATTCTGCTTGACAAGCATCATCAAAATAAATCTCATATTTATCTAATACATTCCCATCTAACTCTTCTCTAAAAATAATCGAATAGTTTCTCTCTCCTTGATCACTAAATCTAAGATCATAAATTCTTCCATAATATAAAGAGTTAATAAAGTGAATATCTTTTGTAATTACTGTTCCATCATATTTCTTAAACTTAACTACAAAGTCCTTTACATCATCTAATTGTAACCCACTAAATAGAAAACTAGTCATAGCTTCATCTTTTAGGACTGTATCTAAATATACTCTACCAGTTTTATCTTCCACCTTTACATGACCTATATTGCCATAATAAGAAGTGTTAAAACTTAAGTTAGCTTTAGTTTGGTCATCTTTGTTTCTTGTTATTGAAACTGAACTTAAGAATGACTCTTGATCAAAGTGGCTAGTAAATTGTGAACGATTAGGTAAAATAGTTGCTTCATCTAAAATATCACCAGCTTTATTAAAAGTCTTTAAATACAAACCATCGCTCTTAACTGTAAATAGTGTACCTGTTGTTGTACTAGCAATAACCTTAGCATGATATGCCGCATAAGTATTAGTATATTGATAAAACTTAGAACCAGCTGAACCAAGTGTCATATAAACAGTTCCACCTTTGTGGTCACTTGAAACAACTTGCCCTTGATATACTTTATGAGATCTCATATAAGTATGATCATGCCCAGTTAAGACTAAGTCAACTCCACACTCGTCAAATAAAGGTTGCCATGTTGCTTGAAGTCCTGGTGAAACGTTGGCATAAATAGATCCATAAAAACTACGATGCATAAATACTACAATATATTGAGCGTAGTTAGATGTAACTACTTGTTTAAACCATTCTTTTTGAACTGCTGCTGTTCCACTTGCTTCTGTATCTAAAGCAATGAATAAAACATTATTATATTTAAAATAGTAACTACTTCCATTTACACCTTCTGCTCCATTTTGAGGAGTATTAAAATGTTCATTAAAATATGTATTATTATAAGTCTTAGGTGTGCTTGATGCATCATAATATTCATGATTACCAACACCAGGAGCTAAAATAGTTTTCTTAATATTGCTCAATTTAAATAGCATATCCCATTGTGACACTTTACCACCACGGTCTACAATATCACCAGATAAAACATTAAAACGAAAATCAGGTTCAAGTTGATATGCTCTACCTAAAATATCGTTATAATGAGCAGCTGTAGCATCACTATAATATTGAGGGTCAGTAACAGCTAAAAATGTATAGTTTGAATTATCTCCTTCAGCTGTTTTAAACGTATAATCAGCACTCATATCACCATCTTTACCTATACGATATCGATATTCAGTATTTGGTGTTAAGTTTTCAATAACAACTCTATTTACAAAATAATACTGACGATTAAAACCTTCATGGCTATAAGTAACTCCATTGATTGTTTCTTCATTAGGTAAACTCCACATGTGCGTTTCAGGTGTTACATTAGTAGCATTGGCATAAGCCGTATCACTTGCTAGTGTATACTCTAAATAAGTATTTAACTTTTCTGAATGCCAGTTAACATGAACTGATGTTGCTGGGTCTTCACCTACAGTAGTAATAATATGCTCATAAGTAGTATCACCAAATCCTTTAACTTTTGGACTTGCAAGTAAAGTTACAAACAATCCTAAAACAAATAACAAAATTAATTTAAATAATTTTTTCATCTTTTTCTCCTTCTTCTATATAATATATTGGTTTTATTAACATATAAACAAATGAATAATCATTATTCGATTTAATTAATGGTTTAAGATTATCCTTTGTTCCCCAAATTGAATTAACAAACTCTGGATGATCTACAAAAGGATTTCTATTTTCTTGATAGCCATAAATAGTATCATTTCTTTTTCTTTCGAAATCATCTACAGGATCTTCTTCATGCCATTTAAGTAAAGCTGAAATTCTTCCTAAATATGGCGCACTACCATTGCCTGTTCTATCATTTAACTCTAAATCAGGTCCACCATCTCCACCATCATAACGAGTCGCCATATAAAACATCATTCTGGCTACATCTCCTTTTACCTCATCTCGAGGTTCAAAACTAACATTAGTAATTCGATAACAAAAACTAGAACCAGGTGCATAACCTTCTGAAGATTCAACTTTAGTTCCGCCTTCATCAAAATCTAAATTACCACGTGAAGAATTGACATTTATAACTGTAGGTCTTAAATGATGCATATCTGAACCAGCTCCTAAACCAGTTCCAAAATTACCATGACTCTTAGGCCAAGTATGTTCTTTATTCCAAATTTGGCTTCCGTTTTTAGGATGGCTTATTCCCGTATACATTAAAATCATATTGTTTGGATTATTTGAATCTTCATCAGTTTCTTTTAAATAACTATTTAAGCTCTTATAAGAATAAGTAGTATGACCAGAAATAATTGTATGTAATGCTTTTTTTAACTCTACCCCAGTTTTACCAGATGCTGCTTGATAATAACCAGTATAGTCTTCTCCAGTATATTCTTCTTTTAAAACAACAACTTGATAAGTCTTTAATTCTTCTAAAGTTTTATAGTTAAAATTAGCAGTTAAAGTTACTGTTTTATCTGTACTACCTCTAGTAACTACACCCTCGTTAGTGATTGCTTCTTCACTATCTGATGTCCAAGTAATACTAACTCCTTGATAGCTAGTTACTAAAGTAAGATTGCTTATAACTTGAGGTGGAAGGCTAACATAAGCTACTGCTGCATCTAATATTGCTTGGTCAGAATCTGGTGTTTCCCCATTTTCCCCATTTCCACCATTAGAATCAATTTCTTTTTCTAAAACCGTAATCTTAAACTCTTTACTTCTAGTTTTAACTCCATCAGTTATATATGCATATAGGACAAGTTGAGTATCTTTATCTTGCCTAAAAACATAACCTAAATCAGTAACTACTTTTGGATTAGAAGATTGCCAGCTTACTTGATAACCATCAACTTGTGTTGGTAAATCTAAAGCATCAACTACATGCTCTAAATCTCCATAAATAGTTAATTTATCATATGCCTTATTAAAAGGATCTTCTTTTTTGCTGCACCCTACAATTAAAAACATTGTAAAGATGGAAATAATTAATATAAATACTTTTCTCATAGATTTCACCTTATATATTATTATACCATATTTCTCGTCAAATTTATAGAATTAAATAACCAATTATGCTATAATAAATAAGGTGATTTGATGAAGATCTTAGGTGTTATTTTAGAATTAAATCCTCCTCACAATGCGCATAAATACTTTATTGAAAAAGCAAAGATTCAAGTACAACCTGACTTAACGATTGCCATTATTTCATGCAACTTCGCTCAAAGAGGAGAAATTAGTATTATAAGTAAATATGAAAAAACAAAAGCTGCGCTTAACTTAGGTGCTGATTTAGTTATAGAACTGCCAGTATTTGCTACTTTAAACTCAGCTGAATTATTTGGTTATTACGCAGTAAAAATCTTAAATGATTTTAAAATTACGGACCTTGCTTTTGGTGTTGAACTAGATGATTTAAACTTACTTAAAAAAACTAATGAAATTTTAGAAAGCCCAAGTTATAATGAAAAACTAAAAGCTAATCTAAATCACGGCTATAGTTATAAAAAAGCAGCTTTACTTGCTTTCGAGAAAAGTACAGACAATCCTATCTTAACTAAAAACTTTAATAAACCTAACAATACTTTAGCCTTAAAATACTTAAGTGCTATTGATAAAATAAACCCTAAACTTCAAGTTAATTTAATTAAAAGAATTGGAGAAAATGAATATAGCAAAAATATTGGTGAATACCCATCAGGCTCTACAATCAGAAACCTAATATCTAAAGGTAAAGATGTTTCTAAATTTATCCCTGCTAAGTATAATTTCATTAACTATAACCAAGCATATGATAATCTATTCTATTTATTTAAATCATTTATTCTTTTAGAAAAAAATCCGTTCAAAAACACAAAACACATTAAAGAAGGAATAGAAAATAGAATCTATAAAATCCTAAAAGAAACTTTTAATTATAAAGGCTTTATCTCAAAAATGAAAACTAAGAGATACTCCGAAAACTATCTTCAAAGACTACTCTTATCAGTTCTCTTAGAACTTGAAAATCAAGATGATTATTATTTAAGAGTTTTAGGTTTTAATAAAAAAGGTGAAAAACATTTATCAAATATTGATAAACCTATCATTACAAGCCCTAAAAACATAAATAACAAATTACTAAATATTGAACTTAAAGCAAGTAAACTCTATGCTTTAATCACAAACAATGATAATTATTATCAAGAAGAATTTTTAATACCTTATAAGGAGAATAAATAATGAATACAAAAGATATTAGACTAAAACTAGAAGGAATTATTGATCCTTCAGTAAATAAAACTTTAAAAGAAACTGATGGTATCAAACATATTGGCATTGACTCTGATAAAGATGTAGTTATCTTAATCATCACAATGGAGAAAAAAGATAGCGAATCAGAAAAAACCCTAAAACGAGAAATAGCTAAAGCTATTAAACTAGATCTTGGCTTTAAAGGTGTAAAAATCCAACTTGAAGAAAGAAGAGTTAATGAGTCGATTGTAAAGACGAATGCTAAATTTTTAATTATCACATCTGGTAAAGGTGGTGTAGGTAAATCAACTGTTGCTGCTAATCTTGCTTATTACTTAAAGAAGAATGGCAAAACTGTAGCCCTACTTGATGCTGATATTTATGGTTCTTCTTTACCTAGAGTTCTTGATATGGAAGAAGGTTACCCTCAAGTTAATGAAAAAGGAAAACTAATTCCAAGAAAAGTAAAAGATATGGAAATTATGTCAACTGAGTTTTTTGTAGAGGGAAATAAACCAGTAATTTGGCGTGGTGCCATGCTTCATTCAATGATGAATAACTTCTTCTATGAAACTTCCTGGGATAAAAATCTAGACTATATGGTTATTGATGCCCCTCCAGGAACAGGTGATGTTGCTTTAGACTTAAGACAAATTGTCCCTAACGCAAAATCAATTGTAGTTACAACACCTCATAAAACTGCAAGCCATGTAGCTATTAAAGCAGGCTATGCTTCAGTCAAACTAAAACAAGAAGTTTTAGGTGTTGTCGAAAACATGTCTTATTACTACAACGAATACTCAAAAGAAAAAGACTACATCTTTGGTGAAGGTGGCGGAAAAGAAGTTGCTGAAAACTTAAATGTAGAACTTTTAGCTCAAATCCCAATCAATAGGCCAAAGCACAATATAGGACTATATGAAGAAGATGAAAAAGCAGGTCAAATCTTTAATGACCTTGCTAAAAAAATAATTGAAATCTATTAAGACTATTTATAATAAATAGTCTTTTTTTATTAAATAAAATAAAAAAAGCTCAAATTAATTTGAGCTTTTTTAATAATTATTTGCCACATTTTTTGTGTTCTTTATGTTTTTCTTTGCATTCACCTTTTTTGTGTTGATGTTGGTGTTGATGTTCTTGACATCCACATTCACATTCTTCATCATCTTCGCAATCACATTCGCATTCTTCTTCGTCTTCTGAAGAAAATACTTCTAGTAAATCTTCAATATATACCCATTCTTCATCACTTTCAATTGGATCTAATTGACCATCTCCTTCTTTACCTTCTTCGTAAGAAGCAGCCATTACTTCAATTTCTTCGTTGTCTTCATCTGCAACTTCATAAAATAACACATAGTTTTTCTTAAACTTCTCGCTGTAGTGTGTAAATAAAATTTCACATAAAATTTCATTTCCTTCGGCATCTTGAATTACTAATTTGTTTTCCATTTCTTTTGGCATAATCTAATTTTCCTTTCTCCTTTTATTTATCCAAATAAGCTTGCAAGATAATACTTGCAGCTAATTTATCAACTTTTGTTTTTCTTTTTTGGTTTTTCATCTTAGCTTCTTTTAGAGTTTTATGAGCGATAACTGTCGTTAGTCTTTCATCAATCAAAACAACTTCTAATTTAGTTGCATCTTCTAACATCTTTTTAAACTCTAAACAATACTCTCCTTGAAAACCAATACTTCCATCCATATTTTTAGGTAATCCTAAAACTATTGTACTAACATTGTTTTTCTTAATATAATCTACTACTAATTTTAAAGCTTCATTTAAATTGTTTTCTTCAATTTCAAATGTTCCAATAGGACTTGCAATAATTCTGCTTGTGTCAGATAAACTAATACCTACAGTTTTACTACCTAAATCAATACCGATTGCTCTCATAGTACCTCTTTTAAGTATTTTCTAACTTCAGCTAAAGATTCATCAACTTTTGTAACATCTCTTCCCCCAGCTTGGGCAAAGTCTGGTCTACCACCACCGTTACCATCAGTAACAATCGCAGCCATCTTTACTAAATCACCAGCTTTAACTTTTTTGTTTTTGTTTTTAGAAACATAAACAATTTTGCCACTGCTTACATTTGCTAGTAATACAATCTCTAATTGTAAGTTATCACTTAAATTATCAACTAAATCTTTTAAAACCTCGCTATCAACATCTTCTAGTTTATCAATAATAATTTTTACTCCATTAATTACTTCTACTTTATCTTTAAATAAAGCTGGACTAATTTGTTTTGACTCACGATATTGTTTTTGATATTCTTTATCAATATCCTTTACAAGTACTTGATACTTAGTAGATAGTTCTCTTAAATCTAGCAAATATTTGTAACTTTCCAAATACTTAACATCTCTTGGAGCTTTATATACTATATCTAACTTTTCTTCTTTAGCGCTTTTTACTAATTCTTCAGCTTTTTGTTTTAAGTTACTAATCTCTATTAGTATATTATCCGCACTTTCTAATAATTTATCTTTTATATTTGTATCAGTAGTTGCTTCAATTCTGTAAATACCAGAACCTTTAGTCTCACAACTTAAAATCACAAACTTTCCTATTTCCTTAGCATTACTTACGTGAGTTCCACCACATAATTCTTTTGAATCACCAATAGTAACAACTCTAACAACATCTTCATATTTATCAGAAAACATTGCTTCTACTCCTAAAGTTTTAGCTTTATCTAAAGCCATCTCTTTAGTTTCAACATGATGACCTAAATCAATCATCCTATTTACAATTGCTTCTACTTTTAATAGTTCTTCATCAGTAGGCAAGCTAAAGTTATTAAAGTCAAATCTTAAACTATTACTTGATACTGATGAGCCTTGTTGGTGAACATGACTTCCTAAAACTTCTTTTAAAGCATAGTTTAAAAGATGGGTTGCTGAGTGGTTTTTAGCAGTATTCAATCTTAAAGCTTTATTTACTTGTAAGATAACTTTATCAGCTACTTTAATATACTCTCCACCAAAATCAACTACTGATGCATGTTGGTCATTTGGTAAAACAATTGTATCTTTTACTTCATATTCTTGGTCTTGGAAGATTAATTTACCTTGATCTCCTACTTGACCACCTTTTAGACCATAAAATGGAGTTTGATCAAAGACCAATAATACTTCACCATTAGCTTCTTTAAATGAAGTTCCATCTTTAAAGATTGCAATTACTTTACTTACTCTTTTTAGTTCACTATAACCAGTAAAGATTGATTGCTCTTTAAACTTAAGCATGTCTTCATTTTGACTAATCATTGACTCATCTTCATCACGACTAGCACGAGCTCTTTTTCTTTGTTTTTCAAGTTCCTCTTCAAAAGATTTTAAGTCAACTTCAAAACCGTGTTCTTTTCCAACTTCTAGTGTTAGTTCTATTGGAAACCCAAAAGTATCGTATAACAAGAATGCAATCTCTCCTGTAATTACTTTACCTTTAGCTTGTTCCATATAATCAAGAAGTTTCTTTTCACCTTTATCTAAAGTCTTTAAGAATTTTTCTTCTTCATTATTAACTACAACTTTTACTAACTCCTTAGCTTTTACTAAATTAGGATAAGGCTCTTTCATAATACTTACTACTCTATCAACTAAACCCGCTAAGAATGGTTTATTTAATCCTAACTTTTTACCATAACGAACGGCTCTTCTAATTAGTCTTCTTAAAACATAACCACGGCCTTCATTGCTTACATTAGCACCATCTGAGATTGCAAAAGTAACACTTCTTACATGGTCTGCAATAACTTTAAAAGCCATTTGACCATTATACTTAACACCGCTTAATTTCTCAATATCTTTAATGATAGGCATAAAAAGATCAGTTTCAAAATTAGTATCAGTTTCTTGTAAGATTGAAACAATTCTTTCAAAACCCATACCAGTATCAATATTCTTACTTGGTAGTTCTTTATACTCTTCGCGTTTTTTACCTGATTCAGCATTAAACTGACTAAAAACAATATTCCAAATCTCTACATAACGATCATTATCTAAATCATCAATGATTAATCTTAAACCAATGTTTTCTGGATCATATTTTAACCCACGGTCATAGAAGATTTCAGTACATGGGCCACAAGGACCATCACCAATTTCCCAGAAGTTTCCCTCTAAAGGAATTAACCTTTCTTCTTCTACCCCTAGCTTCATCCACATTTTCTTCGTTTCCAAATCTTCTGGATAGTATGAAAAGTAAATATTCTTTTTATCTAAAGCAAACCATTTTTCAGAAAATAGAATTTCATAAGCCCATGTTAGTGCTTCTTTACGAAAATAATCGCCTATTGAAAAGTTTCCTAACATCTCAAAAAACGTATGATGTCTTGCAGTTACCCCTACATTTTCAATATCATTAGTTCTAATTGATTTTTGCACATTAGCTAGCCTATTTCTTTTTGGAGTTTCTCTTCCATCAAAGTATTTCTTTAAAGGAGCTATCCCTGCATTAATCCAAAGTAATGTTGGATCATCATGAGGAATTAAAGAAGCGCTAGGAATAATTAAATGTCCTTTTTCTTCCCAAAATTCAAGCCACAATTTTCTAATTTCTAAACTACTTAGTTTTTTCATTATTTTTCCTCATCTAAGACTACTGCAAGTACAATTGGACTTAAACCACATTCTTTCATAATCCTTTTACTTACAACATCTTTTATTTTTTTCTTTATTACTTGCCAGTCTAAATACTTTTCATCAAAATGATAGTCTAAAGTATCATCAACTACTTCATTTATTATATCATAAATATCAGCTTCTACTTGTTTATTATTTGTAACTCCCTTTAAAACTATTGAAGGTTCAGCTAATAATTCTTTGTATCTTGCATCTACAATTACATTAATAATAACTACTCCGCCTTGAGCTAACATTTCCCTATCTTTCAATACAACACTATTAATATCCCCAACAATCGACCCATCAACTAAAACATCACCTGTTGGTACAAACTCTTTTGCAACTTGCAACTTGCCATCTAAAAAGGTAATTACTTCACCATTTTCAAGTAGTAAAATCTCTTCTCTACTATAACCGGCATCTAAAGCAACTTGCATATGAGCATATTGATGACGATATTCACCAATAACTGGGGCTATATATTCTGGCTTTAACATCATATAAAGCATCTTTAAGTCTTCTGGTGAAGCATGAGAACTACGTAAATCTTTCTTCGTCATATTAATAACCTTTGCATTAGTTCTCGCCAAAGCATTCATTGTATTCGCAAAAGTATTAGGATAACCCTTTACATGCGGTGAAATTAAAACTATAGTATCTGTATCTTTAATTTTAATAAATCTATCTTTACCACTAGCCATTCTTTGAACATGAATAAATGGTTCATTTAACTCACCAGTTACAATAACTACTAAGTCTTCATAATCATTATCATTGCTATCATCAATATACTTTAAGTTTACAAATTTATCACTTGGAATATTTAAATAATTTGATTCCATCGCAACACTAATAATTTTTCTTGTTCTTTTACCAATAATAGCTATTCTTTTATTTGAGGAACTTGCAATATTAATAATCTTTTGCATTCTATCTAAGTCATTAGAATACATCGCAAAGATTGTTCTACCTTTAGTTTTCAATTGCTCAGTAACTGTATGAAGTAAAACATTATCACTTACAGTTCTGCCAATATTACCTGAGCCTAAACTTTCAGGTAACAATAATAATACTTTTTCTTTAGAAATCTCACCTAAACGATGAAATCCTGTTTTATATTTTTTATCTGAGTTAGCAGAAAAAGTAAAGTCAGGTGCATAAACTATTGCTCCATCAGGAGTAGTAATTACGATTCCTAAACTTTCAGGAATACTATGACTTGTAGCATAGAAAGATACCTTAACATTACCAAACATTAACTCTTTATCTTCATTTATTCTATACAAACGATAGTCTTTAATATTCATTCCTAATTCAGTTAATTCTTTTTCTAATATAGAAATTGTAAAGTGAGTTCCATAAACACCAATATTCATCTCTTTTAAAATCTCCGGAACAGCACCAATATTTTCAATATGTCCATGAGATAAAAACAAAGCTTTTACTTTATCTTTATTTTCCAAAAGATATTCCATATCTGGAAGAACTGCATCGACTCCAAGCAAATCTAAACCTGGGTGCTTAATTCCAGAATCTAAAATAAAGATTCTATCATTTACCTCTACAATATACATGTTTTTGCCATGTTCGCCTAAACCGCCCAAAGCAAAAAACTTAATTTGATTTGCCATAAATCACCTCATATTTTTTAACTATTTAAACATTCGTGCAGCCTTAACAGCTGTTAACCACTTTTGGTATAATTCTTGCCTTTTCTTTTCATTCATTTTGTTTGTAAAGACACGTTCAATTTGATGTAGTTTTGTAATCTCCTCAACACTTTTAAAATAGCCACTAGCTAAACCTGCCATATAAGCAACACCTAAAGCTGTTGATTCAATAATCTTTGGTCTATAAATAGTAGCTGGTAAGATATTAGACTGAAATTGCATTAAATAGTCATTCTCACATGCTCCACCATCAACCTTTAAATTATGTAATTGAATTTTAGCTTCTTTTTCCATTAAGGTTATTACATCTTTTACTTGATAAGCAATAGCATCTAAAGTAGCACTAGTTATATCTTCTCTAGAAGTATCTTTTGTAATACCAAAGATAGCACCTCTAACTTCATTATCCCAGTATGGTGCACCTAAGCCAGTAAAAGCTGGTACTAAGAAAATTTCTTCTTGATGCTTTGCATTTAACGCCAAGTCATAAGACATAGCAGATGTTTTTAAAAACTTCATACTATCTCTTAACCACTGAACAGCAGCCCCAGCTACAAACACAGATCCTTCTAAAGCATAAGTAGTCTTACCATCAATATGCCAAGCAATAGTTGATAATAAACCATTTTTAGAAGTAATAACCTCACTTCCTGTATTCATTAAAGCAAAACAGCCTGTACCATAAGTGTTCTTTACATCTCCTAAATCAAAACAACATTGACCAAATAAAGCTGCGCTTTGGTCCCCAGCAATAGCTCCCAAATTAACTTCTTCACCCAAAATCTCTAACTTACCTAAGTTACCTGAAGATGGTACAACTTTAGGTAAAATTGATTTTGGTAAAGCAAACTTTTCTAATAGTTCTTCATCCCATTTTAACTCTTTGATATTAAAAAGCATTGTTCTTGAAGCATTAGTATAGTCAGTTATATGAAGCTTTCCTTTAGATAAATTCCAAATTAAATAAGTATCAACAGTACCAAATAGTATTTCACCTTTACTTAGCTTATCTTCTAAACCTTTAGTATTTTCTAAAATCCATTTAATTTTTGAAGCAGAAAAGTAAGGGTTAATAATTAATCCTGTTTTTTCTAAAACTTTATCATTATAACCTAATTTTATCCACTCTTTGCAAATCTTTTCTGATTGCCTGCTTTGCCAAACAATAGCTTTATTTACTGGCTTTCCTGTTTTCTTATTCCAAAGAATAGTTGTCTCTCTTTGATTAGTAATACCTACTGCTTCAATATCTTTAGCACTAATATTAGCTTTATTTAAAACACCAATAATAACTTGTCTTACAGATTCTACAAGTTCCAAAGGATCTTGTTCTACCCAACCAGATTTATTCGTAATTGAAGATATTTCTAGTTGTGATGATGCTACAATATTAGCTTTCTTATCAAAAAGGATTGCTCTTGAACTTGTAGTTCCTTGATCTATTGCTAGTATATATTTCATTTTTCAATCACCTGTCCTATAAATAAATAATGATTGTTTTCCTCTACA
Organism: Bacilli bacterium; assembly: GCA_035377365.1. GTDB lineage: Bacteria > Bacillota_I > Bacilli_A > ML615J-28 > CAG-698 > DUNF01. Next base: position 9,401 of record DAOSSK010000010.1, on the reverse strand, counting down.
AAATACTTCTCTTTTACAGGTTGCGATAACTGATCTTCAAATATCTCACCTTGATAAATTTTCTTTAAATAAAATGTAGCCTTTGCTTCCTTAAAACTTACTGAGTCAAAATACTTAACTGGAGTAAGGCTAGTCTTAGCAACTTTATCTTCATCCCTTCCTGATTTAGTACCTAAATACCCTAAATCTTCTTTGTGTTCATCGCCATAAAAAGATACTGTAAAGTAATCATTTTTAGAAATAAAATCAAAAGTATAACGGCTCTTTCTTACATAAACAATAATAGTCTCTAGTCCAAAAACATAGCCATAATGGCACCAACCAATAGTCATCGTATTAAAATTATCAATTGAACCAGCAGTTAATAAGCCATTAGTTTGCTTAAGAAAGTAAGTCATCTTGTTCTTTTCTTTCATAGCTATAAAAAATACTTCCCCCAATAAACTCTCTTAATAGCGAGTTACATGGTACATATTCTTCAGGAATATCCTTTACTAGTTTTAAGAATTTAACTAGTCTATTAGCATCAATAAAATACTCATCTTCTCTTGGAACTTCATTTAAAACTGGTAAAGCATATTTTTTCATTACCCCTAGTTCATAAGTAAGCTCAGTATTAAAGATATAATCTGCTTCTTCTTGATAAGGGTAAATCCATCTAAATTCACCTTTTCTTACTGAAGGCCACATTTTAAAAGTATCACGAACATTAGTACCACGATATTTTGCATCTCTAACAACTCTTCTTAGTTGTCTAATTTCTGTAGCACTAATAGGTGTATGATTATCATAACTAATCTCAAATAAAGGACTAATATAAATCTTAAACTTTTGATGTCTAGGAATTAAACTAGTAAGTTTTTCATTTAAAGCATGAATTCCCTCAATAATAATTGGCGTTGCTTTACTAATTTTGATAGTTTTACCATCAACACTATAACCCTTATTAAAATCAAAGTGTGGTAGTGTAACTTTCTTTCCTTGAATTAAATTTAAAAGATCACGATTAAAACGGTCAATATCTAATGCTTCAATGTGTTCTAAGTCTAGTTCCCCATTTTCATCTAAAGGTGCTTGACCACGTGGCTTATAATAATCATCCATAGAAATCTTTAAAGGTTCAATACCTTTAGCCATCAATACCCCTCTTAGTCTATTAGAGAAAGTAGTCTTACCAGAAGATGATGGACCGGCAATCGCAATTAATCTAACATTTTCAATATCATATTTAATCTTATCACCAAGTTCAGCTAACATATTATTGTGTTTAGTCTCACATACGTTGACTAAATCAATAATACTATCAGTACTTGCATAAGTATTTAGATTAGCAATTGTCTCACAATTTAATTGCTTAGACCAACGAGATGCTGCTCTTAACATCTTCGCAAACGATACTGAGTCATGAAACTCCGGCATTTTACCACCAAGTTCTGATCTTGGATAAAGAATTATAAAACCAGGATAATAAGGAATTAATTTAAAATCTTTAATATAACCCATTGAAGGCAACATATAGTTAAATAAATAGTTATAGTAACCATTACATTTATATAAGTTAACTGTATCTTCTGGTCGATATTTTAAAGTCTCAATCTTATCATGATATCTTTGTTTTAAATATATCTCTTTTGCTTCTTCTTTACTTAACTTCACCCTAACAATATCTTGATCTTTTTCAATTAGTTTTTTCATTTCTTTTTCTAACTTTTCAAGTAGAGCATCATCAACCATAATGTCTTTGATTTCACCATAGGTACTACGAGAAACACCTAATCTAAACTTAACTTCAACTCCAGGATATAAATTCTCTAAAGCGATGATTGTTAGAAAACGTAAAGTAGTTTCATAAGCATTCATTGACTCTACATGTGTTAAATCTAAAAATTCTACTTCCGCATCATAATTCACATAGTAATCAAGCTCACGAAGACGAGTATCTACCTTAGCAAGATAAGCTTCTATTTTTAATTCTTTAGCTAAATCTCTTAGGTAAACTTTATCTTTTTTAATATATTCTTTTCCATTTACTTTTATTGTAAACTCTCTCATAGTTTTCACCTCTTCTTATTATTAATATTATATCATATTTTGCTTTATTAATATATAGATATAATTTTAAAAAAATAGATTAATAAATAATCTATTTTTTCAATTATTTACTTAATGCTTTTTCAGCGTTCTTGCATAATTTAGAAAAATCTTCTGGATTATGAATAGCAATTTCTGATAACATCTTACGATTGATATCAACCTTAGCTAATTTTAAACCATGCATTAATGTACTATAGCTTAAACCATTTAATCTAGCAGCTGCATTGATTCTTTGAATCCAAAGTTTTCTAAATTCTCTTTTACGTGCTTTACGATCACGATAAGCATATGTAAGTGACTTCATCACTTGTTGGTTAGCTGTACGATATAAAGTATGTTTTGAACCAAAATATCCTTTAGCTAATTTTAAAACCTTTTTTCTTCTACTGCGTGTTGCAACGCTTCCTCTAACTCTTGCCATCTTATTTACCCTTTCTAATCACATATACATGTTTTCTGATTCTATTTAAATCAGATGTATGTACTAGTGCACCCTTTCTTAAACGTCTAATTCTTTTTTGTGTTTTACCCGGAGCTAAGTGACTAGTTCCTGGTCTGTGTCTCATTACTTTGCCAGTTGCAGAAATTTTAATTCTTTTCTTTAAGCCTTTATGTGTTCTAATTTTTGGCATCTTTATATTCCTCCTCTATCTATTTCGCCCTTAAAATTGCGATAGCACTTCTACCATCAACTTTAGGTTCACTTTCTACAATCGCTTCTTCTTTCACTGCTTCGATATAACGATTAATCATTGTTAGATCAAAACCTTGAGTAGCTAGCATTCTTCTACTACGATAATTTAAATTAAGTTTTACTTTATATCCTGATGCTAGGAATTCTTTACCTTGTTTAATCCTAACATTAAGATCATTAGTATCCATTACTGGAGATAATCTAATTTCTTTCACAGTAATAGTTTTTTGGTTTTTGCGAGCATCTTTTGCTCTTTTCTTTTGCTCATAGCGATATTTCGCATAATCCATAAAACGGCACACTGGAACTTTCGCCTGGGGAGCAACACATACTAAATCATACCCCGCTTCATAAGCCTTTTGAATTGCTTCTTTTGTTGGTAATACTCCTAATGCATCACCATTAGCATCAATTGTTAAGACTTTTGGAAAAGGGATCTCTTCATTAACTAAATTTTCATTCTTTGAATTTAAATTCTTTATAAATAGCACCTCCATCTCATAGCAAAAAAAAGTGAGCATAATCTGCCCACTAAAAAACAAAAGATAATAATATCTTAAGTGACATCAACCTACCAACTAACATCGATCAGGTGAGAAGTGGGACTTCTTCTTTCCACTATGCTTAAGTATTATACATTATTAAGTTGTTTTTGTCAAGAGTTAAATCTTTAAAATACTAGTTAATAATCTAAATAAACCTCTAAGAAATAGATAATGCCTAAACAAACAAAATACAAAAAAAGAAAATGCAAACAATTAAAAAGAAATTTATTATCTAATACTGGAAACAATATTGATGTTATTTTTTTAAAGCTTTTGCTTTCAATAAAGTTAATCATAAAAGAAATAAATAAAGGAACAAAAATAATTAAAATCCTATTACTTAACTTAATCAAAATCAAACTCATAAAACCAAAAAGTAAATTCAAAAACAAAGTATTAACACTTATCTTTAAATAATAGGAATCAATTGTCGTCCTTAAAAAGATAAATCCAAAAACATTAATGACTAGTACTACTATTAAATGAAATAAAATTAAGATTAGAATACTTACTAATAGTTTAGATGTTAAATAAGAGATTTTATCTTTATTATTTAAGACAATTAAATACCGATATTCATCTTGATCTTTTAAGTAATTAAAAGAAAACAAAAAACAAGCAAATGAATTACTAAAAATACTAAAAAGCAAAAAACTACTTTGATAGTACTGATTTATACTATAAACATTTGGATCCAAATCAGAAACTATTGCTAGTATTGCTATCAAGATTAAAACTAAGGAAGATAAAAAAATAAACAAATTAACTTTATTAAAAAAGTAATTAAGATGAAGTTTGATTTTCGCTAACATAGGCTTTATGATCCTCTAGTCTTATTATATAGTCTGAAAAATTAGCAAAATACTTCTCATAGTGAGTAGTATAAATAATCGTTTTACCCTTTGTTTTTAGCTCTTCTAAATATTTTAATAATTTATCTTGCATCTTTTTATCTAAACCATTTAAAGCTTCATCTAAAATGTATAAATCTACATCTAAGGCAAGTCCAGTTATTAAAATTAACTTCTGTCTCATTCCTTTAGATAAGTTTTTAATACTTTCTTTTTCTTTTATTTTTAATTCAAAGTATTCTAAAAGATAATCTAAGTCAAAAGTTTTAACTCCTCTTATCAAAATAATATTTTCTAAAAACTCTCTTACTTTCATAAATAAAGGTAAGTTTACTCTTTCTGGAATATAAGAAATAGTCCTAAAAGTATTTGTAATCTTACCTTCATATTTTGTATGATTTAAAATCATTTTGATTAATGTTGACTTACCTGATCCATTTTCCCCAAGCAACATATAACTATAACCTTCATTTATCTCTAGAAAGGTAAAATCTAAAACTACTAACTTTTTATACTTTTTATAAATATCTTTAAGAACTATGGTCATAACGATAAACAATCATCTTTGCTAGTTCATTTTCCGTATATCTAGTTTCCTCAAAAAACAAAAACTTTCCTAAATAATAACTATTTTCTTCTTCATCTTTTAAATAAACAATTCTAAAAGCAAACTCATTAGCTACAACATCATCTTTATATCCTAAAGGTATTACTAAATGTTTTTCTTCATAAGGCTCTAACTCTAAACTATAACTACTTGTATCAATTTCTCGATAGTTATAATTATCAATAACATTACTAATTAACTCATTACTTGTTAAATCATAATCAACTTCTTGGATCAAAGAATGACTAACACTGATATTTTGATCATAGATATTAATGCTATTTAAAACTAATGTTTTGTTTGTATTATTAGCTATTTTTAAATCTATTGCTACAACTCTTTTCTCACCATTTATTTCATTAACTATCCCTTTTAAGTAAGTAATTCTCAAATCATTATTGCTTGTATTAAAACTTTCCTCTTGATAATAACTAAAACTACCTAAATGAAATTTTAAGGCTTTAGTATCTTTATAGATAATCTTTAAATAAGCATCAGGAATTAAAATTGTATGATCATTTAATTCTTTTGCTTTAAAAGTGAACTTATATAAATACTTATAAAAAGTCTTTTCTTTTAAAACTATTGCTTCTTTATAAGTAATACTTTCAATATTTAAAGGAACTATTGTACTTTCATCTTTACTTATAAGTAAAGAGTCATTTACATTTTCTTTTTCTATAAGAATATTTTCTTTTTCTGAATAAAAGATAGGAAACTCAATTTCAATATTACCTTCATTTTCTAAATAGTTATAGTTTTTAGGAAAAGAGGTATAATCTAAAGCTTGAGGTTTAGGAACGAAAATAATTAATAAAATAATTACTATTAAGGCAATACTAATTGTTCCTATAATAATCCACAACTTTTTCATAGATCTTCCTCTAAAAGTTCATAGTATCTTGTAGTTACATCAATAACTTCAAACTGTCCACGATAAATCTTAATCCAAACTGCATAATACTGACAAACCCCACTAGTCACATAACATTCACCAGTAACACGATAGGTAAGTTTCTTGTATGGAGGAATCGTAATTGTCATTTTTGTTTCTTCGCTTTTGGAGTTTTCTGTACTACCTGTATAACTACCAGAAATTTCTCCACTTTGAGTTCCTTCTAAATTAACTAACTTAATTTTCATTGATGCTTTAACTTGTCCACTAATTTTACCAGAAATAGTATATGTAGTTTTTGTTTTATAATCTTCTTTTAAAACATAGTTCATCGTAAATGGCTTATCTGTTTGATTAGCTTTAGAAAAAACAGTTTCTCCAATATACTGTGCTTTTTCATTAATATGAATATAAGCAGTTCGCCAACCAAAAAACTTTTTCTTATTAACAATACTATTTACTACTTGATAATCTGATGGTCTCATTCTCGCTAGAAGCTTACCACCAGCCTCAAACTCTACATCTAAAATCCCTTTATGACCTGTTGGTTCATATGCTTTCACATTCATTGGAATGCAAAGCATAAATACTAAAATAAATATCAATATCCTTTTCATTTTATCACCTCTTTCAATAATATATTATCTAAAAAGGTAATAAATTACTTTATAAAAAAAGGCTAATTACTTAGCCTTTTGATATTTGTTATTCTTTTTCATAAATGCTTCAATATCTTTAACTTCTTTAATAATGTCTTTACTTAAGTTTACTGGTCCTTCTTTTGTAATCAAAACATTATCTTCAATTCTAACACCAATTTTTTCATCTTCAATATAAATACCTGGTTCAATTGTAATTACCATTCCTTCTTGTAATGGTACATTATATAAACTAGGATCATGAGTATCAAGCCCAATTGAGTGGCCAATTGAATGCCAGTAATACTTTACAAGTTCATGATCTTCTTTAATTAAACCTAAAGCTTTTAACTCTTCAGTAATTAGTTTATTTGCATATAAATTTAATTCTTTCCAAGTAATACCAGGTTTTAAATATTCAATACATTTCTTATTTACATTTAAGACAGCTTGGTAAACATCTTTTTGTCTCTTAGAAAACTTACCTGAAATTGGGAATGTTCTTGTAATGTCTGCGATATAATAATCTACCTCAGCTCCTAAATCAAATAAAATTAATTCACCTTCCCCAATAATCGTATTGTTTTTAGAATAGTGAAGAATAGTTGCATTTACTCCAGAACCAGCAATTGTTTTAAATGAATTTCTTCTTTGGCCATTATAACGTAAATATTGATCAAAGAAAGACTCTAGTTGGTATTCATAAATACCGCTTCTTGCATTAATCATTAAAGCTTCAATTCCGCCTTTAGTAACATCTATTGCTTCTTGAATTTTCTTAATTTCTGCTTCTTTCTTAACTGTTCTTAAAGAGATAATATTATTATAAGTATTAGCTATTTTAATTTCAGGATATTTTTTACTAAAATCTGCTAGAAAATCTAAAGCTAAACTATGATAATTAGGATCATTTCTTCTTTCTAAATCAAGCAAAACTAATTTAACTTGACTTTCAGAAAATCTCATACTATTTAAAAAGCCAAACAAATAATTCTCAAACTTGTCTAAATAAACTACATTATCAATTCCTGAAATTTCTTTTGCTTCCTCAATTGAAAGTTTTCTTCCATCCCATTTAGCCATTAACTCAGTAGTCTCTTGAATAAATAAATATTCTTTGTTTTCTTTTTCTGATTTTAATAATGCTAGAATAACATTATCTTGGTTAATCCCAGTTAAATAATAGAAATTACGATTTACAGAAAAGCCATGGCTTTGGTCTCCTGAACTTTGAACTGCTTTACCCGAAAACAGGATAGTTAAACTATCATTTTCTACTTTTTTAAAGTAATCCTCTCTAATTTGTTTATAAACTTCTTTATTCATTTTCTTCCTCCCTTATATAATAACGATCTATATTCACGAATAATCTTAAATTTTTATTATACTTATGCATATCCTTTTTTAGTTTTTCTAAAAACTTAACGTCTTTGATTTTATAACTATCAGGAATAGCAACATCAAAGATAACATCTAATATTCCTTTACGTTTAACGGTTCTAAAATCATGATAAGTAAATTCTTCATTATAACTCTTTAAAATTCTCGTTAATTCCTCTTTTATTTTTCTTTCTTCTTCAGTCTCTTCTTCAATTGGGTCGATATGGATAGTAATATCTATATCGGAATTAATCTTAAAATCACGTTCAATCTCATCAATTATGTGATGACATTCTAATAAGCTTAAATTGCTATCCATCTCTACATGAACACTAACGAATTTTCTTCCACTGCCATATGAATGAATATATAAATCATGAAATCCTAAGATTTTATCACTAACCATTATTCTTTCTTTAATCTTTTCTACAAGCTTAGGATCTGGCCTTTCCCCTATTAAAGGAGATGATGCTTCTTTAATTAATTTTATACCATTGAAAATAATAATTAGAGAAACAATTAAACTAAACCAACCATCTAAGTTTTTATCAGTAAAGTAAAATATTAAATAACCAGCTAAAACAAAGACTGTAGAAATAGTGTCATTTAAACTATCAATTGAATTAGCTTTTAAAGTTTGTGATTTAATTAATTTACTTGCACTTCTATAAAACAAAGATTGAAATAATTTCATTAGAAGTGATACTACTAAAATAATAACAGCTATTTTACTAAAAGTAACTTCCGTAGGTGTAATGATTCTTTGAATAGCAGTAGCAAAAAAGATAAAACCTGTTGTTAGGATAATAACTGATAGAATTAATCCAGCAATATATTCAGCTCTTTGGTAACCAAATGGATGTTTCTTATCTGCTGGTTTTCTACTTAGCCTATAACTCATAATCGTAATTATTGATGATGTAGTATCAGCGAAAGTCTCAGCACCATCAGTTACAATTGATAATGCTCCAAAGATTAAACCAATAACAATCTTAGCTGTAGCCATTAGGAAGTTAGTAATAAAACCAAAGACTCCTGATATAATTCCATAGGAAATCCTAACATTTTGATCTTCATAATTTTGATAATCTTTTATAAATAATTTACCTAATAGTTTTACCATAATCATTTTCCTACTTCTTATATTTTACCACTTTTTCTTACTTTTATCTACTAAATAATTTAAAAGAGAGTATTAACTCTCTTTTTTAATAACTTATACAAGTTTTTCTATATATGCAACTACATCGCCAACAGTTTTGATGTCTTGTGCATCGTCATCTGAAATTTCAATATCAAATTCATCTTCTAAAGCAATGATTAACTCTAATGCGTCAATTGAATCTGCTCCTAAGTCTTCTACAAATCTAGCTTCTTTTGTAATTTTAGATTCAGGAACTTCTAATTCAGATGCTACAACTTTTTTAACTCTCTCAAATACCATTTTTAATCCTCCTTAATCCTTTTGGGTAAATGAAGTTTAGTGCTCTCTCTAAAACACCTACTTTAATTTTATTAGCTTTCAATAGTTCGCCATCAACTGTATACCATAAATCTTTCTTTCCCTCGATAACAACTTCTTTAGCTGTATCAAAAGAAAAGATTTTCTGGCAAGCTTTATCTTCTTTGAAGATTCCTTTTTGGTATCTTTTGATTAATCTCGCCAAAGTAAAACGGGTTACCTTCTTTGCAACTAC
>DAOSSK010000009.1:18482-27051 GCA_035377365.1 Bacilli bacterium | reverse complement strand
CAAAAAACAGAACATTTACTTAAGAGAATAAATCTTAACCAAGACCAGTTATATCATAGAATGGACTATATTAAGAAACAAACACCAGCTTTAGAAAAAGATGAAAAAGTTCAATATTATTTAGAATTACTTCGTAGCATTGAAAGAGTTAATGAAGCTAAGATTAATTTAGAACTTCGAGTTAGCAACACTCAAGCTCAAATTAGTAACTTAAATAGTTACATAGCTGAAATAAAAGGTAACTAACTTTGAAGATTACTATCGATAAATCAATCAGCGATTTACTTCCCAACTTTAATACTCTTGCTTTTACGATGGATGTAGAGATTAAAGAAAGTAGTGATGAGTTAAAAGGATTATTAAAAGTGCTTGAAGTGGAAGTTCAAAATATGTGTCCTACTTTAGAAGATGTTTTAAAAGTTCCTTTAATTGATGAGGCTAGAAATGCTTATAGGACTTTAGGAAAAGACCCTAGTCGTTATAAAGTTGCATCAGAATCTTTGCTTCGTAGGATTGTAAAAGATCGTGGTCTTTATTTAATAAACAATGCAGTTGATGCTGGTAATGCTTTATCAATAATTTTAAAACGTAATACTGCTGTTTTAGATTATGATAAGATTAAAGGCGATGTCATTATAAGAAAAGGCAGAACTGATGATTTGTTTTTTGGTATTGGTAGAGGAAAGTTAAATGTAAGTAATATCCCTGTTTATGTAGATGAAGTTGGGCCTTTTGGTTCTTCAACATCTGACAGCGAAAGAACGATGATTACAAATAAAACTAAGAAATTGTTAGTATTTGTAGTGTGTTTTAGTTATACAGATATTGATGAAGCAATTAGAATAACTAAAGAAATATATGAGAAATATGTGAATGCAAAGAACATTCAGTTTATACATGTGAAAGGATAATAGAATGAAGTCAAATTTTATAAAAACTATTGTAGAGAAAGATTTAGCAGAAGGAAAAGTTAAAGAAGTAGTTACGAGATTTCCTCCTGAACCAAACTCTTATTTGCATATTGGACACGCAAGAGCAATTGTAGTTGATTTTGAAACTGCTAGAGATTATGGTGGTAGAACAAATTTACGTTTTGATGACACTAACCCAGAAAAAGAAGATGTTGAATATGTAGATGCAATAATTGAAGATGTTCGCTGGTTAGGCTATGAACCTGACAAGATTTTGTATGGGAGCGACTATTTTGATGAACAGTATGAAAGAGCTAAGTTATTAATTAGAAAAGGTTTAGCTTATGTAGATGATTCAACTCAAGAAGAAATTAGTAGAATGAGGGGGTCTTTTACCGAAGCCGGCACTAATTCTCCTTATAGAAATAGGGGTGTTGAAGAAAACTTAGAGCTTTTTGAAAACATGAAAAACGGTAAATATAAGGAAGGCGAAAAAACACTAAGAGCTAAGATAGATATGTCTCATCCTAATATTAATATGAGAGATCCTATTATCTACCGTATTTTATATATCCATCATCATCGTCAAGGAGATAAATGGTGCATTTATCCAATGTATGATTTTGCTCATCCATTACAAGATGCGATTGAAGGTATTACGCATTCACTATGTTCAATTGAATTTGAAAACCATAGGCCTTTATATGATTGGTTTGTAAAGGAGTGTGAAATGGAACACACTCCCCAACAAATTGAATTTGGTAGATTAAATATTGAAAATACAATTCTATCTAAAAGATACTTTAGAGAACTTGTAGAGAAAGGTTATGTTACTGGTTATGATGACCCACGTATGCCTACACTAAGAGGTATTAGAAGAAGAGGTTATACACCAGAGACAATTAAAGATTTTGTAATTAGTGCAGGTTTATCTAAAACTAATGCTACTGTGTCAATGGAAATGTTGGAGCATGTAGTTAGAGAAGACCTAAAACTAAAAACAAAAAGGATCTTTGCCGTTATTGACCCAATTGAACTTGTGATTGATAACTATCCAGAAGGTAAGGTAGAATACGTTGATGTAATAAACAACCAAGAAAATGATAGTCTAGGCTCAAGAAAAATGGCTTTCTCTAAATATGTTTATATTAATAGAGATGACTTTATTGAAGAAAAGCCTAATAAGAAATGGAAGAGATTAGCTTTAGGCGAAGAAGTAAGATTAATGAATGCCTATTTCGTTCTAGCTAATAGTGTTGAATATGATAAGGATGGTAATGTAACTAAAGTTCATTGTACTTATGATCCGGAGACTAAATCTGGTTCAGGCTTTGATGCAAGAAAACCAAACGGTAATATTGGGTATGTAGAAAAGAGTACAGCTAAAAAAGCTAAGTTTAATTATTTTACATCGTTATTTGTTCCTGGAACTGAAGGTAAAGACTTTAGTGAAAGAATTTGTAAGAACTCTTGGACTATTAAAGAAGGGTTTGTAGAAAATATTGGCGAGTTTAAGCCTGGAGATAGTTTCCAATTTATTAGAGATGGATACTATACTGTAGATAGAGAAAGTAAAGAAGACGAGCTTGTTTTTAATGAAACAGTAGCTTTAAAATCTTCATATAAATAGGAGGACAAATGTCTAAAATACTAGCAAATCTAAATCCAAAGCAACAAGAAGCTGTAATATATAATGAAGGTCCAATTTTAGTATTTGCTGGTGCTGGTACTGGAAAGACAAGAACCTTAACTCATCGTATTGCTTACTTGATTGAAGAAGAAGGCATTTCACCTGAACACATTTTAGCAATTACCTTTACTAATAAAGCAACGCGCGAGATGAGGGAAAGATTAGAGCAGATGTTAGATGATAGTTATAAGAAAGTAACTATTTCAACTTTTCATGCTTTTTGTGTTCAAGTATTAAGACGCTATGCTCAACTTCTTGACTACCAAAATAATTTTAGAATTTTTGATGATAATGATCAATTAAGGATAGTAAGAGAAATTTTAAAAGAAAAGAATATTAATAAAATTATCTTACCTCCTGCTTCAGCAAAAAAACAAATCAACTATTATAAAACATTTCATACTAAACCAAGTATGGATGATATTAATCATGATTTAATTGTTGATTTGATTAAAACTTATAATAAACAACTAAAGTTTTATAATGCTTTTGATTTCCAAGACTTGCTTGATAAAACATTAGAATTATTCCAAAAATACCCTCATGTTTTAGAACAATATCAAGAACGATATCAATACATTTTAGTAGATGAATTTCAAGATACAGATATTATCCAATATAATATTATTAAGATGATGGCTGAAAAATATAAAAATATTTTTGTTGTTGGTGATGATGACCAATCAATTTATGGTTTCAGAGGAACTAACTATGAGAATATGAATTTATTTCAAAGAGATTTTCCTGATTTTAAAAAGATTCATCTAGAGCAAAATTACCGTTCTAGTCAAGCTATCTTGGATATTTCAAATAAGTTAATATCTCATAACGAATATCGTGAAGAAAAAGAACTTTTTTCCGAACGAGAAGGCAAGAAATCTGATGTTATATTAAGACAAGTAGATGATGAAAAAGATGAAGCAACATATGCGATTGGTTTAGTTAAAAGATTAAAAGACGAAGGCTATAATTATAGTGATATTGCGATTCTTTATCGTAATTCAAGTTTATCGAGAAATTTTGAAACAGAAGCAATTGCTAATAGTATTCCTTATAAGATTTACGGCGGATATTCATTTACTGAAAGAGCAGAAATTAAAGATGCAGTTGCTTATTTAAGATTGTTGCTTGATGATGATCAATTAAGTTTTGAAAGAATTTATAATCGTCCTTTAAGAGGAGTAGGTAAAGTAACTTATGATAAAATTGCTGCCTTTTTAGATGAAGATCCAAGCATTGCTAATGCCATTGATAAAAGTAAAGATTTATTAAGAATTGATATTTTTGAAAATTTATTAAAATTAAAAGATACTGTTTTAAAATATCGTGATTTATTGGAAAAACAAGATATTCAAGTTTTATTTAATAATTATTTAACTGAAGTTGGTTATTTTGAATATTTAACAGAAAAGTTAGAAGACGAAGATAAAATACAAAACGTTTTGGAATTAAAATCTATTTTAGTGGAATTAGAAGAAGATCAAATCTTTAATTCCAATAGAGAAAGATTAGTTGGTTTATTTGATTATGTTGTTCTTACTGAAAGCAAAAATAAAAAAGAGCAAGGTGAAAAAGATGAACTACTTTTATCTACAATCCATTCAGTAAAAGGATTAGAATTTAAAGTTGTAATATTAACCGCAATTGAAAATGGAATCTTGCCTTATGGGTATGTTTCTAATTTAACTATTCAAGAACTAGAAGAAGAAAGAAGAGTTGCTTATGTAGCAATTACAAGAGCGAAAGAAAAAGTTTATTTAACTCATACGCAAAGAAGACTTTCAATGGGTAGAGGTAGGATGAATATCATTCCTTCAATTTTCTTACAAGATATTTTTGACAGTGTTAAAGAAGCAAATATTTTAAATAGAGAAAAAAGAAATCAAATTAGAGAAGATCGAGATAAATTTAATGTTGGGGACAAAGTTAGTCATAAGACTTTTGGTACAGGCATTATTGTAAGCATTAATGCTAACTATGGTCAAATAGCTTTTTCTGGAGGAAAAGGGATTAAAAAGATCTTTTTAAGTCCTAAATTCTTAACAATTATTTAAATAAATAAAATAAAAAAGAGTGAAAACGCTCTTTTTTTATTTTCTTTTACTTTTTACCAATAAAACTAAGTTTTCGTTCGTTATATATAGTGTAAGAACAAAAAACTTGGAGAAGGTAAATTATGAAAGTTTTAAGAAGATTACTATTAATTACGGTATTAGCAATTGGAGGAATTATGTTAGCAGGATGTAGAACTAACACTGCAAAGCCAGCTGCCAAAAATCAAGAGGATGTGGTTAGCTATTCAGTAGTTTCGGGTTTAGAAATGCTAAGTGCAGGTAGTGCAAGAAAACTATCATTAGATGCAGATGCTCAAAATGAGCAAGTTATCACAAACGATTTAGATCAGATTAATGATTATTTAGGACTTGTAGAAAAGTTTCTATCAAGTGATGATGCGGCTATAACGCACACAGAAGGGGCTTCTGAGCGTGAAGGCTTTGAGAAAAAAATGACTATTTCTACAATGAATCTAACAGGCGAAAGAACTGAATATGTTCTTTATTACAATGAAACAAGTGTAGATGTAGAAGAAGATGACGATGAATTAGAAGTTGAAATCGAATTAGAAGGTATCGTTGTTTTAGGAGATGTTGAATATACTTTAACTGGCGAAAAAGAAATCGAACAAGAAGAAGGTGAAGAGGAATATTCATATAAATTTGAAATTAAATTAGATTCTAAAAACTGGGTTAAAATTGAGTACAGTGAAGAATTAGAAGATGACGAAGTTGAAAAATCATTCAAATATGAAGCATATAATAATGGCGTTAAGAAAGAAATCAAAATCGCTTATGAAAATGAAGATGATGAACTAAAGTTAAAACTTTATATTAGTGATGAATTAGAATTAGAAATCAAACAAGAAAAGAACGAATTAAAGATTGAATATGAAACAAAGGATCCAGAAACTGGCAAAAAAGTTGAAGGTGAAATCAAAGTTCGTGTAGTTACTGATGCTAATGGCAACACTAGTTATGAATACAAAGTAAAAGAGAAAAACGGTGGGGAAGTAACTTATCAAAAAGATCGTGATGAAGACGAAGATGCTTTTGTTTATATCTATAACCAAACTAAGGCTGCTGTTTATAGTGTAGTTATGAATGTTTTGCATGACCGCACCCAAACTGAAGATGTTATGCAGGAAGTCTATATTACTATGGTTAAATCAATTAATAGTTATCAAGAAAACGGAAAGTTTTTAAGTTGGCTATTAACGATAGCTAAAAACAAAGCAATTGATCATTATCGTCGTAATAAGAACACAGAGGTTTTGTTTGACCCAACAGAAGGAGAAAATGAATATTTACTAGCTGATAATAATACCCATGAAACTTTTTCTTTAGAGACAAACTATTTACTTAGTATTTTAGATGTGGATGAAAAAGAAGTTGTTCTCTTGAAAATTGTAAGCGATATGAAATTTAGAGAAATTTCTGACCACTTGCAGAAACCGTTAGGGACAGTTATTTGGCTTTATAATAAAGCCATTAAGAAAATGCAAGAAGAAGCAAAGGAGAAAGGGTTATGAAGAAAAAAGAACTAGAAAAACTAATCAAGAGTTCTTATGAAGAAGCAACTCCTGATGTAATTAGTAAAATAGACTTTAAGAAAATTGAAATAGAACCACAAAAAGAAAGAAGGAAAACTAGAAAGGGTTTTGCTTCTAATTTAGCATTTACTTTTACAGTTCTTGCTGTTATGTTGGCAGTTTTGGTATCTTCAGCTGTTTTCTATAAACCGGGCACACCAGGCGAACAAAGTGGTGAAACACCACTAGAAAATATTTTAGAGCCAAACTTAAATTATCAGTCATTTGAAAACAAACAATCAGTTGTTAGTTTTTCTTCAATAATGGGCGTAAACTTATATAATACTGGTAACAGCCAAACACAAAACTTGAGATTAGCGGCGAAAGATAAGTTGGTAATCGAAGAAGATCTAGATAATTTAAATAACCTTTTATCTTCACTTAATGGGTTTTTAGAAAATGCGATTGTGACTGTTGACTTAGAAGAAAATGATCCTTATTTTGATAGCAATTATCAAATAAACCAAAAAGTTACAATTACTACACAAGCTGGAACTAATGTTTATATTGTTCAATATACTAGTGAAGTTGACGATGACGATGATGACGACGAAGAAGAAATCGAAGTTGAATTTGAAGGTAAAGTAATATTGAATCCTGAGGGTGCTAAAGTAACATTTTTACTAGAAGGAAAGAACTCTCAAGAAGAGGGCGAAACTGAAGTTGAATATAAACTATATCAAGAAGACGATGATGATAACTATATTTTATTCAAACAAGAAACAGTTGAAAGAAAACAAAAATTTACTTATGAAATTTACTTTAAAGAAAAAACTGAGATTATTACTAAAATGTATATCGGTCTTGATTATGAAAATAAAACTCACATCTTTTTAGAAACAGAAGATAAGATTAAAGATTCAAAAGCTAAATATAACATCAAAGAAGAAGAAGATTATTTAATTGGTAGTTATGAAATTGATTATTTAGATGATGATGAAGAAGGTACAATTAAAATTAGCTACGCTGATGGAAATAATCAGTATGAGATTACTTCAGATGATGTAACAATTATAAGAATTAAACCATTTTCTGGTTTTATCCAAACGCGTAAAAAACTAACTTTATTTACTTAAATGTTTATTAAAAAAGTCTACTATCGTAGGCTTTTTTTATGCAATAATAGCTAAATTATGGTATAATATCATATATGTTTAGGAGCATTTAGATGGATTATAAAAAGAGGATTGAGGAACTTGTAGAGTTATTAAATCAGTATAGTTATGAATATTATGTTTTAGATAAGCCAAGTGTATCTGATTTTGAATATGACAAGTTGTATCAAGAACTAAAAAAGTTAGAAGAAAAGTATCATTATATTTTAGAAAACTCGCCAACTCAAAAGGTTGGAGATTTTGCGTCTTCTGAACTTACAAAGATCAAACACGAACATCCAATGCTATCTTTAGAAGATGTTTTTAATAAAAATGATATTGAAAACTTTTTAAATAGAATTGAAAAAGAAAGTCATCTTCATTTAGAGTATATATGCGAATTAAAAATTGATGGTATTGCATCTAGCCTAACATACAAAAAAGGGAAATATGTTTTAGGAGCAACACGTGGAGATGGTGTTGTAGGGGAAAACATTACTTGCAATATTGCCACAATCTCAGATGTTCCAAAAACTTTAAAAAAGTTAGTTGATTTAGAAGTTAGAGGTGAAGTATATTTACCAATAGATAACTTCAATAAAATAAATGTTGAACGAGAAGCAGAAGGCTTAGCTTTATTTATGAATCCAAGAAATGCTGCTGGGGGTTCCTTAAGACAACTTGATCCTAACATTACAAAAGAAAGAGATTTAGCTACTTTTTATTACACTGTAGTTGAACCGGAAAAATATAATTTAGAAACTCAAGCTGATGCTTTACATTTTTTAAGTGAGTTAGGATTTAAAGTTAATCCTAATTATAAAGTATGTAAAGATATTAAAGAAGTAATGAAATATATTGAAGAAGTTGATGTTTTAAGAAAGAAGTTAAACTATGCAACTGATGGTGTAGTTATTAAAGTAAACAACTTTCATCTTCAAGAAGAAATTGGCTATACAGTTAAAAGCCCTAAATGGGCAGTAGCATATAAGTTTCCACCAGAAGAAGCAGAAACTAAACTAATTGATATTGAATATAGTGTTGGTCGTACAGGTACGATTAATCCAACAGCTATTTTAGAACCAGTTTTACTTTCTGGTTCGGTTATTCAAAGAGCTACTTTAAATAATGAAGAATTTATTTTAGAAAAAGATATTAGAATTAATGATTATGTAATTATTAGAAAAGCAGGAGAGATTATTCCTGAAGTTGTAAGTGTAAACAAAGA
>DAOSSK010000009.1:14060-18382 GCA_035377365.1 Bacilli bacterium | reverse complement strand
ATCATAAACAAGAGCTAGTAAAGATAGCTGGTTTTGGTGAGAAATCAATTAATAATTTGTTAGCGGCAATTGAAGGATCTAAAGCTAATGCTCTAGCATTAGTTATTACGGGACTTGGAATCAAACAAATTGGCCAAAAAGCAGCGAAAACATTAGCTAACTTTTATAAGTCTTTAGATAGTTTTTTAGAGGCAAAATATGAAGAACTAATTTTATTAAAAGATTTTGGTTCAATTATGGCTAATAGTGTTTTAGAATATTTACAAGAAAACAAAGGTTTAATTAAAGAATTTCAAAGCTTAGGTGTAGATCCCAAAGAAGAAGTATTAGATTTACCTTTAATCTTTTTAAATCAGAAAATTGTTGTTACTGGTAAATTAGAACTGTTCTCAAGAAATGAAATTACTGATTTAATTGAAATAAGGGGTGGTCAAGTTACTAGTGCTGTATCTAAGAATACCGATTTTGTAATTGTAGGGGAAAATCCCGGAAGTAAATATACTAAAGCTTTAGAATTAGAAATCAAAATTTTAACTGAAGAAGAGTTTATGAAACTAATTAAATAGGAGAGAAAATGAAATATATTACGATAAAAGGGGCAAGAAATAACAATCTAAAAAACATAGATTTAAAGTTACCAAAAGATAAATTTATTGTTATGACTGGGGTTTCTGGATCTGGTAAATCTTCACTAGCCTTTGATACGATTTACGCCGAAGGTCAAAGAAGATATGTAGAGAGCTTGTCAAGCTATGCTCGCCAGTTTTTAGGTGGTGTCGATAAAGCTGATGTTGACTCCATTGAAGGATTAAGTCCATCAATTTCCATTGACCAAAAAACGACTCACAACAATCCAAGATCAACTGTTGGTACAGTTACAGAAATCTATGATTATTTACGTTTGTTATATGCAAGGATTGGTAAAGCATATTGTCCACATCATAACATTTTAATAAAAAGTCAAACAATTGAAGAGATGTTAGAGAAAGTTTATACATATATTCCTGATTCAAGATGTATTATTTATAGTCCAATCGCAAGAGGAAAAAAAGGAACTCATAAAGAAACATTTGAGCTTGTGAAGAAAGAAGGTTTTAGTAAGGTACGAGTTAATGGTGAAACTTATGATTTATTAGAAGAAGAGCCTAACTTAGATAAAAACTTAAGTCATAATATTGATTTGATTGTTGATAGATTAAAGGTAAAGCCAGAAAATAGAAGTAGATTTTATGCTTCAATTGAAACTGCTTTAAGATTAGCTGATGGCATTATTAAGGTAGATATTGATGGTAAGGAAGAAATCTTTTCTGAACATTTTGCTTGTCCTATTTGTGGCTTTAGTATTCCTAAATTAGAACCAAGACTATTTTCTTTTAATTCACCTTTTGGTGCATGTAGTGAGTGTAATGGTTTAGGGATGATTCAAAGAGTTGGTTTTAATTTATTAGTAACTAATCCTGAAAAATCTATTAGAAAAGGGGCAATTAGATATTTAAAGAATATTGTAGATACTGAGAATATTGAATGGCAAATATATAAAGCTTTATTTGATTATTATAAAATTGATTTAGATACTCCATATCAAGATTTAACTGACTTACAAAAGGAAGTTGTTTTATATGGTTCTAAAAATAAAATCTCTTATGAAATTAATAGTCGTGGGGGAAACCATTATCGCAAGAATGATTATATTGAAGGACTTGCAAATCTAATCCAAAGAAGATATCAAGAAACTACTTCTCGTTTTGGTAGACAATATTATGGTTCTTATATTATAGATAGTGTTTGCGATAAGTGTGGTGGTAAAAGACTATCAGAAAAAAGC
The DNA here is from genome assembly GCA_035377365.1 of Bacilli bacterium. GTDB lineage: Bacteria > Bacillota_I > Bacilli_A > ML615J-28 > CAG-698 > DUNF01. The sequence continues at coordinate 16,557 of DAOSSK010000009.1, read as the reverse complement.
TTGTCAGTTAAAGTAGCTGGTAAAAACATCTATGAGATGACTGAACTTTCAATTAAGGATTTAAGAGCATTTTTAGAAAATATTGAGTTAAATGAAACTGATAAAAAAATAGCGGAGCTAGTTTTAAGTGAAATTAAAAATAGATTAGACTTTTTGATTAATGTAGGGTTATCTTATTTAACACTAGCGAGAGCTGCTGGTACATTATCAGGCGGTGAATCACAAAGAATTAGACTTGCAACACAAGTTGGCTCAAAGCTTACAGGTATTTTATATGTTTTAGATGAACCATCAATTGGACTTCACCAACTAGATAATTCTAAGTTAATTAACACATTAAAGGAAATGACTGCCTTAGGTAATACTTTGATTGTAGTTGAGCATGATGAAGAAATTATGCGTAGTGCTGATTATATTGTAGATGTAGGACCATATGCAGGCAAAGAAGGTGGAGAGATAGTTGCTCAAGGTACAATTGAGGAGATCGTTACTGAAGAAAGAAGTATTACTGGTAGGTTTTTATCTGGTAAAGAAAAAATAGATGTACCTAAGGTAAGAAGAAAAGGCAATGGCAAAGTTCTTACTATTAAAGGTGCTAGATGTAATAACCTTAAAAATATTGATGTAGAGATTAAACAAGGAGTGTTAAATTTAGTAACTGGTGTTTCTGGTTCTGGTAAGTCTTCTTTAATTAATGAAATTTTATATAAAAGTTTACACAATCATTTAAATCGCACAAGAATGGATGCTGGCGAAGTTGATGAGATTTTAGGAATGGATGATTTTGAGAAAGTCATTTCTATTGATCAATCGCCAATTGGTAGAACTCCGCGTAGTAATCCAGCTACTTATACTGGAGTCTTTGATCATATTAGAGACTTATATAGTGAAACAGTAGCAGCGAAAATGAGAGGATATAAAAAAGGAAGATTTAGTTTTAATGTAAAGGGTGGAAGATGCGAACGATGTCAAGGTGATGGTGTAATTAGAATTGAAATGCACTTTTTACCTGATGTTTATATTCCTTGTGAGGCTTGTAATGGTACAAGGTATAATCAAGAAACATTACAAATTAAATATAAAGATAAAAACATCGCTGATGTTTTAGATATGACAGTTGAGGAGGCTTGGAGTTTTTTTGAGAATCAACATAAAATTGAATCTATTTTAAAAACATTAATGGATGTTGGTTTAAGCTATATTAAACTAGGTCAGTCTTCTACAACCCTATCTGGGGGAGAAGCTCAAAGAATTAAACTTGCAAGTGAACTTAAGAAGAAAATTACTGATAAAACAATTTATATTTTAGATGAACCAACTACTGGTTTACATGCTTATGATGTAAAGAAATTATTAGAAGTAATTAATAGAATTGTAGATGAAGGTGCTACTGTAGTTGTTATCGAGCATAATTTAGATGTAATTAAAGTAGCAGATCATATTATTGATTTAGGCCCAGAAGGTGGAGATGAAGGTGGATATGTTGTGGCAACAGGAACTCCTGAAGAAATTGCAAATAATCCTAAGTCTGCTACTGGAATATATTTGAAAAAAGTATTATAATTTAATTACTTATGTTATAATATAACTACTTGAAATAAGAGAGGAATTTATTATGAGTTTTAGTTTAATAAATAATGTGTTTTATGCATTACCAAAAGGAATTCCAATTACTGAAGGTTTTACTCTTTCATTTTATTCACTTTGTATCCTAACAGGAATTATTGTAGCTTATGTTTATGGGATTAAAGTTTATAAGTCGATTGGAATTAGCGAAAATGAGATATTTTGGGGTGTAGTTATTGGGGTTATGTTGGGTATTCTAGGAGCTAGATTATATTATGTAGCCTATGAATGGGATAATTATCGTGATAATCCAATAACAGCTATTACAGGAATAACAAGAGGTGGCTTAGCAATCCATGGAGGAATAATTGCGGCTGCAATTTGGGCTCCGATTTATTGTAAGATTAAAAAGTTAAGTCTTTTAAAAGTTCTTGAGGGAGTTGCAATTGGATTATTAATCGGTCAAATTTTTGGTCGTTGGGGTAACTTCTTTAATCAAGAAGCTCATGGTGGACTTGTTTCAAGAGAGTTTTTAGAAGCAATTTGGGTTCCAAGATTTATTATAAATAATATGTATATTGTTGGCGGTAGAGTGGGAGATGGAACTTATGCAACTGGTTATTTCCACCCAACATTTTATTATGAAATGTTATGGAATTTAGCTGGCTTATTCTTAATCATTATGATTAGAAAACTTTGGAAAAAATATTGGGTTGGAGATTCTGTAGCTTATTATTTAATTTGGTATGGTTTTGGTAGATTTTTTGTAGAGATGTTAAGAACAGATCCATTAATGACCAACATTTTTGGTATAGAATTAAAGCAAGCACAATTAATTTCTATTGCGATGTTTGCAATCGGTATTATTCTTTTAGTCTTGCGCCATGTCTTTAAATATAAGCCACAATCATTTATAGAGGCTGTGGAAGAA
>DAOSSK010000009.1:0-14050 GCA_035377365.1 Bacilli bacterium | reverse complement strand
AAAAACAAAAACAGCTAGCATTGGCTAACAGAGCAAGTAGTGAAGAAGCAGTGGAGGAGAAGGTATAGATGTATGATTGCTTAGTAATAGGTGCAGGTCCAGGAGGCTTAACGGCTGCAATTTATTGTTCTCGTGCAAATTTAAAAGTAGCGGTATTAGAAAAACTAATGCCGGGAGGACAAGTAGCAAGCACTTATAAAATTGATAACTATCCAGGTGTACCTGAGGTAAGTGGTGTTGATCTAGCATTAAAGATGTTTGATCAAGCTACAGCATTAGGTGTTGAATATCTACCAATGGAAGTTATAGATATTAAAAAAGAGAAAGATATTTTTTTAGTAAAAACAAATGATCAAATTTTACAAGCTAAAACTGTAATTGTAGCTACAGGCACTAAAAATAGAAAATTGCATGTAGAAGGTGAAGAAAAGTATTTAGGTAAAGGAATTAGTTTTTGCGCTATTTGCGATGGTTCTTTTTATCAAGGACAAGATGTTTTAGTAGTTGGTGGTGGAAACTCAGCTTTAGAAGAATCTTTATATTTATCTTCAATTGTTAATAAGGTTTATATTGTAAATATAACTGATGAACCTACAGCTTTTAAAAATGTTCAAGATAAAGTTAAAAAAACTAAAAATATTAAAGTTTTTAATAATAGTGAAGTAATTGCTTTTGAAGGTAATGATGTTTTAAAAGAAGTAAAGGTTAAAAACTTAACAACAAAAGAAGTAACTAGTTTTAAAGTAAATGGTTGTTTTGAATATATAGGGCATATACCTAACACTGATTTTCTTAAAGATTTAGGGATACTAAACAAGTATGGTTATATTGTTGTTGATGGAAATAAAGAAACAAAAGTAAAAGGATTGTTTGGTGTAGGAGATGTTATAGATAAAGAAATTAGGCAAATTACAACAGCAACTGGAGATGGAACTATAGCAGCTCTAAATGCCGCTAAATATCTATGAGTTTTTCAAAAAGTTTAAAAAGAGAAATTGCCAATATTATTCCTGACCTAGATAGTCAAAGGGCGGAAATCTATGGTTTAATTAGAACTATTGGCGATGTTGTCCTAACAAAAAAACAAACAAAAATTATTTTCAAAACAAAAATTAATGCAGTTGCAAGAGTGATTATTAAAATGCTTGGCAATTGCTACCAAATATCACCTAGCATTTATCTTCGAGAAGAAAAAAGATTAGATAAAAATCCTACTTATTTAGTAGAAGTAGAAGATGGTCTTTTTATCTTACAAGATTTAGAATTGTATGATAAACAATCTGGCAGAATTAGAGAAATAAATTATAATTTACTTAGTAATCAAGAAACTAAATCAAGTTTTGTTCGTGGAACATTTTTAGGACGAGGATCAATTAACAATCCTAAGAGTAATAATTACCATTTAGAAATAGTTTCTGATTTACATACAGTAGAAGCCATTAAGCTTGTTCTTGGGGAAGTTTATATTGAATCGCAAATTATTGAAAGAAAAAAAGGATTTGTTTTATATATTAAAAAATCCGAACAAATCGGAGACTTTTTAAAATTTATTGGTTCAATTGCTAATCTTTTAGAATTTGAAAACATTAGAATTGGTAAAGATATAACTAATTATGTTAATCGTTATAATAATTGCGATATTGCGAACGCAGAGAAATCTTTGCGTGCAGCTAAAAAACAATTAGAAGATATTGAGTTAATTAAGAAAACTGAAGGATTAAAAATATTAACGCCAAGATTAAGGGATGCAATTACTTTAAGAGTAGATTACCCGGAAGATTCGTTACAAGAATTATCAAATAATTCATTTGATACTATAGGAAGATACATTTCTAAATCAGGCCTATCGCACTGTTTTAGAGACATCAAACAAATTGCAGATAAAATAAGGAGCAATAAAAAATGGCAAAAGGAATTAGAATAACACACAAATCAATTATATTTTGGGCAGTAATTATAACAGTAACTATAGGTTTAGCAATAGCAATAGTTGCAGCTAAAATTAAAGAATCTAGAACAACAGTAAGAAATTTAAGTGAAATAGAAATTAAAGCAGAAGAAATGTTAGATTATGAGACTAGGACTTATGTTTTTCTCTATGATAGCACTGATACAAGTGATTATTGTAAAGAAGTTGAAGACTTTGTTATAGCTTATGCTACAAGAGCTGTTCGTGAGAATAGAATTAAGGTTTATACTATAGATGTTAGTAAAGAAGAAAATAAATTCTTAGTTAATGATCACGAAGAGGTTCCAGAAAAAATTAATACTGTTACCGATTATGAATACATGAGAATCAGGTCTAAAAAAATACCAATTTTATTGATTGTAGATACTAAAAAAGTTAGTTATTATAAAACCGGTTTAAATTCAATTAAGCAAGAAATGCAAACTGAATTAGAAAAAGTTCAGAAGTGATTTAGGATAATCACTTCTTTTTAATTAGCTTATACTTGACAAAAACTCAAAAATAAAGTAAAATACTAATACATTGGCATGGAGTAGTACTCAAGAGGCTGAAGAGGCGCCCCTGCTAAGGGTGTAGATCGGTAATCACCGATGCGAGAGTTCAAATCTCTCCTACTCCGCCATTTGATAACACGCAAATTAGGTTTATAACCTAATTTGTTTTTTATTTTAAGAGAATATTTACTTGAAAATATAAAGCGTTTTCAATTAGACAAATACATAATAATGGTATATAATAATAATGTCTTTTGAAGACATTATAGTTTTCGTATAATTATCCTAATATGGAGGGAAAGTTTCTACGCCACACCGTAAATGTTGGCACTACGAATTAAGAATGTTTACTTTTTAAGTAGGCATCCTTTTTCATTTTACTTTCTCAAACGAATTGTTTAAGAAAGTTTTTTTATTTTCAGGAGGCTTTATGGAAGCATTAAAAAAGAAAATTTTAGAGGAAGGACGAGTTTTTCCGGGCGAGATTTTAAAAGTTGATTCTTTTATTAATCATCAAATTGATGTTGATTTGCTTGACAAGATTGGTAAACACATTGCAAGTAAGTTCCCAAACGCAACTAAAATAGTTACAATCGAAACTAGTGGAATTGCTTTTGCGGTTGGGACATCTTACCATTTAGGTAAAGTTCCAGTTGTGTTTGCGAAGAAAGAAGAATCTGCAATTACTAAAGATGATAATTATTACGCCCCTTTGTATTCATATACAAAGAAAAAGGAATATCAAGCTTTTATCTCTAAAAAGTATTTGAGCGAAAATGATCGCGTTTTAATCGTTGATGATTTTTTAGCTAAAGGTAATGCAGTTATAGCTTTAATGGAAATAATTAAACAATCTAACGCTGAGATTGTGGGAGTGGGAATAGTTATCGAAAAAGCATTCCAAAGCGGAAGAGAAAGGATCTTAAGTCAAGGTTTAAAATTAGAATCTTGTGTTAAGATTGCAAGTCTTAGTGACGGTATTAAGTTTTTAAGTAAATAAAACAAGGAGGGAAAATGAAAAAGTTTGTTTTACTATTATTAGCGGTATTCAGTTTAGTAGGTTTAGTTGGTTGCAGTTGCAAAGAAGAAAATGGTGAAGGAGAATTTAAAGTTGGATTTATTTTAATCGGTGATGAAAACGAAGGTTATAGTTTAGCGCATCTTAACGGTATTAACCAAATGAAAGAAGCTTTAGGTTTAAAGGATTCACAAATTGTTTATAAGAAACATACTCCAGAAGGTAAAGAAGCACAAGATGCAGCAGAAGAACTAGTAGGTGCTGGTTGTAAGATGGTTTTTGCGAACAGTTTTGGTCATGAAGAAGGTTTATTTACAGTAGCTGCAGAACATCCTGAAGTTCATTTCTTACATGCAACTGGTATTAGAGCAAAGTCAAGTGGTCTTCCAAATGTATCTAATTTCTTTGTAGATATTTTTGAAGCAAGATATGTAGCTGGTATTTATGGCGGAGTTAGATTAAATGAACTAATTGCATCTAATGCAGCTAAATATGCACCAGGAAATAAGGTTACTATTGGTTATGTAGGTGCTAAAGCATTCGCTGAAGTTAAATCTGGTTTTACTGCTTTCTATTTAGGAGTTAGAAGTGCACTTAATCCAGCTTATGAACTAGAAATGAAAGTTCAATACACTGGTGAATGGGCTAACCAAGTAGCTGAGAAAAACGCTGCAACAGCTTTAATCGATTCAGGTTGTGTTTTAATTAGCCAACATGCCGATACAGTAGGTGCTGCAACAGCTTGTGAAGAAAAAAGTATTAATAACATTGGTTATAACGTTTCAATGTTAGATGCTGCTCCAACTCAAGCAATTACATCAGCTGGATTAAACTGGGGAGTATATTATACTTATGCTGTTAGAGAAGGTATGGCAGGTAGAAAGCCAGCAGTTGATTGGTGTGAAGGATTTAAAGAAGGTGCAGTTGCAGTTACTGAAGTAAATAGAAATGCTTTTGGTAGTGACGCAGCATATAATGAAGCTAATCAAAAAGCTGAAGCTGCTATTGCAGCAATCAAAGCTGGTACTTTACATGTATTTGATACATCTAAATTTACAGTAGGTGGAGAAACAGTTACTTCAACTAAAGACGTAGAAGGCTTCTATGGTAAAGAATATATTAAGACAAAAGATGGAGTAAGCTATTTTGCAGAATCAGATGATGCTCTAGGTTCAGCTCCAGGATTTGCTTTTGTAATTGATGGAATTATTGAATTAAATCAAGCTTTCTAAAAATAGATTAAGGTTATGAGAAGAAGGCAATTATTTTGCCTTCTTCATTTTTATATATAAGGAGAGATAAATGTTTGAACTAAAAAACTTATCAAAATATTTTGGAAGTGTAATTGCTAACGAGGACATTTCCCTTAAAATCAATGAAGGTGAAATTTTAGCTTTACTTGGAGAAAATGGTTCAGGTAAGACGACTTTAATGAATATGCTTGCTGGATTATATTTTCCTGATAGTGGGCAGATTTTTCATAAAGGTGAAGAAATTGTTATTAAAAGTCCTAAAGATGCTAGTGATCATGGGATTGGAATGATTCACCAACACTTTAAATTAGTTGATTTATTAACAGCTGCAGAGAATGTTATTTTAGGTCTAAATAAAGGCTTTCTTTTAGATAGAGAAAAGATAGAGCAAGAGATTAAAGAAGTAGCAGATATGTATGGGTTTAATATTGATCCAAAAAAGAAAGTTTATAATATGACTGTTTCTGAAAAGCAAACTTTAGAGATTGTAAAGGTCTTATATCGTGGAGCTAATCTTTTGATTTTAGACGAACCAACTGCTGTTTTAACCCCACAAGAAGCTAAACAGCTTTTCAAAGCTTTACAAAGATTAAAAGAAAGAGGCAAGGCTATTGTTTTAATAACTCATAAAATGAATGAAGTATTAGAAGTATCTGATAATATTGCTGTTTTAAGAAAAGGTAGACTTGTAGCTAGAATTGATACTAAAGATGCAACTGAATTAAAACTTGCAGAGTTAATGGTTGGAGAAAAGGTAAGTCTTAATATTAAAAGATCTAAAGTTAAAGATCCTGTTTTAAGATTAGAAATTAGAAATTTATCGGTAAAAAATTTATATGGCAGAACAGTTTTAGATGATGTTTCTTTTGATGCTTATGGTGGAGAGATATTAGGAATTGCTGGTATTTCTGGTTCTGGTCAAAAAGAACTTTTAGAAGCAATTGCTGGTTTAGAGCATGCCCAAAAAGGTAGTGAAATTACATACTATCATCCAAAACATAATGAAGTTAAATTAATTGGTAAGAGTCCATTACAAATTAAAAGATTAGGAATATCTTTATCTTTTGTACCTGAAGATAGATTAGGTATGGGACTTGTAGGTAGTATGGGTATGGTTGATAATGTTCTTTTGAGAACTTATGATGAAACACCTAATTTTTATAAAAACAGAAAAAGAGCAAAGAAAATAGCTAAAGAAATTAAAGATGAACTTGCTGTTTCAACTCCTTCTGAAGATACTGCTGTTCAAACACTATCTGGTGGTAATGTTCAGAAAGTATTAGTTGGAAGAGAAATAGCAAATAACCCAATTGTATTTATGACTGCTTATGCTGTTAGAGGTTTAGATATTAATACTTCTTATGTAATTTATGATATTCTAAACAAACAAAAAGAAGCAGGAGTAGCTGTTATTTATGTTGGGGAAGATTTAGATGTTTTGCTTGCTTTATCTGATAAGATTTTAGTTTTGAGTAATGGTAGTATTAGTAAACCACTTGATCCGAAAAAGGTTACTAAAGAAGAAATTGGTTTATTAATGACTAACCAAATGGTAAAGGAGTCTTAAACATGTTTTTAAGTAGTGCTATAGATAGTTATCTAAGATTAGATACATTTGAAAAAGTTTTAAGAGCAATAGCTATAGTGTTTATTGTTGTGGCTATTGTCTGTATTTGTGTTGTTGGGGTTATTTGGCTTGTAAATATAATTAAAGCGGCTTTAAAAAGAAGACGTGAAAATCCAAAAGAAAAAAGCACAAAAACTCCATTATTTAGGATAGTTAAAAACAACGAATTAAAGTTTTGGCAAAAACTATTAATTAGAATTGGTATCTTTTTATTAGGTTTTGTTTTATATATGATTATTATTAGTTTAATTACTGGAGCAAGTGGAGGACAAATTTTATCAACATTATTCAAAGGTAATTTTGGTTCTTCAATTAGTATTTGGTCTTTACTAAGAAATACGTTTTTGTTATTTGGTGTAGCCGTTGCTTTAGTACCTGTATTTAAAATGAGATTTTGGAATATCGGTGCTGAAGGTCAGATCTTAGTAGGTGGACTTGCAACATTTGCCATTATGAAATATTTAACACCTGCTTTACATAACATGCAATTTTTGTTGTTTATAGTTATGTTTTTAGGTGGAATCTTAGCCGGAATGTTATGGGGTGTTTTCCCTGCTTTATTTAAAGCTAAGTTTGGAACTAATGAAACTTTATTTACCTTAATGATGAACTATATCGCAATTCAGCTTGTAAGGTATTTTTGTATTAAATGGGAAAAAATTCCTGGTTCTGGTGAAGTAGGAATTATAAATAATGTTTTTGGAAGTGAGTATCCAAGAGTTGGCTGGATTTCTAATAATTTTCTTTCAGGTATTTTTGGAAATGGAAACTATGTTGTTTTACTTTTACTTGTAAGTGTAGTTGCCTTAGCTATGTATGTTTATATGAAATATACAAAACAAGGTTATGAAATTAAAGTAGTTGGTGGTAGTGTTAATACAGCTAACTATGCAGCTATTGATGTACAAAAAGTTACAATTAGAACTGTTTTAATTTCCAGTGCTATTTGTGGGTTTATTGGGATGTTGATTGTAGCTGGTGTTGATCATAGTTTATCGCCTAATTTAGCTGCTGGTAGAGGATTTACAGCTATTACAGTAACTTGGCTTGGTAATTTCAATATGGTATTGATGCTTATTATTTCTGCGATTCTAACTTTCTTTAGTGCAGGTGCTAAAAGATTAGCATCAGATATTTCACTGAATGCTTCGATGAGCGATGTTTTAATTGGGATAATAATCTTCTTTATTCTAATAAGTGAATTCTTTATTAGATACAGAGTGAAAATAAATTTAAAGAAAAAGGAAAAGGAGGAATTGGTCAATGCTAGCAATTGAGATTTTTTCAGTATCCTTTTTTGCAGCGATGATTCTAAATGGAATTACGCTACTATTTGGTTGTATAGGTGAAACAATTACCGAAAAGGCAGGCCACTTAAATCTAGGTATTCCTGGTATTATGTATATGGGTGGTATTGGTGCTATTTTAGGAGCATTTATTTATGAAGCTAATGCAACTAATTTTAATGGTTTCTTAGCTATTTTATCTGCAGTATTCTTTTGTGTTTTACTTTCTGCATTAGGTGGAGGAATTTACGCAGTTCTAACGGTATCGTTAAGAGCTAATCAAAACGTAACTGGACTTGCTTTAACTACTTTTGGTATGGGACTTGCTAACTTCTTAGGTGGATCTTTAGGTAGACTTGCTCAAGGAGGATCAGGAGTATTTGTTTCTGTAAAGAGAACAAGCGATGCTTTTACTTTCTTTATTCCTTGGCTTTCAGAAAGAACAGGATTATTTGGTGAGTTATTCTTTAATAGCAGATATGGTTTTCTAACATATGTTGCTTTGATTTTGGCTGTTTTGGTTCATTTCTTTTTCAAGAAAACAAGAGTTGGCTTAAATTTAAAAGCAGTTGGCGAAAATCCTCAAGCTTCAGATGCAGCAGGTATAAATGTAACTAGATATAAATATATTGCTATTATGGTTGGTAGTATTATTGCTGGTTTAGGTGGTTGTTACTTTGTAATGAACTATCTAAAAGGTGTATGGCAACATGGAGCTTTAGGTGATGCTGGCTGGCTAGCTGTTGCTTTAGTTATCTTTAGTTTATGGCGACCTTTAAGAAGTATTTGGGGAGCATTACTATTTGGAGCATTAACAGTTGCTTATAACTATTTACATGCTTCAACTTCCCAACAAGAAATCTTAAAGATGCTACCTTATTTAGTAACAATTGTTGTGTTAATTGTTACGAGCTTAAACAAGAAAAGGGAAGATCAACCACCTGGTTCATTAGGTTTGCATTATTTTAGAGAAGAAAGATGATTTAAAAAATCATCTTTTTTATTTAAATAATTATATTGATATTTTTAAAAGAATATGATAAAATGAATCCAATAGAAAGTTATGAGTCGAATGAAAGCTGCTTTTTTATTAAGTTAATTTGGTGTGTGTAGTTCAACATCATAACTATTTTTTTTTACTTAAAGGAGGTCTTAGATGAGCAAAATCATTGAATTAAAAAACATTTACAAAACTTTTGACGACAAAGAGGTTATTACTGACTTAAATCTAGAAATAGATGAAAATGAATTTGTCACCTTACTAGGCCCTTCTGGGTGTGGTAAAACGACAGTTTTAAGAATGATTGGTGGATTTGAAGATCCAGACAGTGGTGAGATAATTTTAAATGGCGAAACTATTAATGAAATTCCACCATACTATCGTCCTATTAATACAGTTTTTCAAAGATATGCCTTATTTCCCCATTTGAACGTTTTTGATAATATCGCTTATGGACTTAAAAACTATAATAGAGTTTTTGAGGAAATCAGAAGTAATGTAAGAAAATCTTATGATCAAGAAAAGAAAGAAATTAGAGATAAATTAAATAATAAAGAAACAAGTCTAGAAGAGAAAAAAGAATTAAAACATCGTTTAAAAGAAATTAAAGCTGCAATTAAAGAAAAAACTAGTATTGAAAAAGAAAAATTATATGAAGAAAAATTAGCTGATATTGAATCAAGATATGATAAATTAGATGAGAAGTTAGAAGCTAAAATTGAAGCTTTAGAAAAAGATGAAGAAAGAGTAGCTATAGCTGAAGAAAAACTTGAAGCATTAGAAGAAAAAATTGCTAATTTGAAAGCTGAAGTTTCTAAAAGAAAAGATAAGCAAAAAATTGATCAAAAATATAAAAAAGAAAAAGAAAAGTTAGAAAGAATAGCTTATGGCTATGATGTAGATGAATTATATAAACTGCGAAAACAATATTACAAACAACGCAAAGATGAAGAAAAATCAGCTAAGAATTTAATGATGAGTCCACACCACATTGAACAAGCAGTTAACGATATTTTAAAAATGGTTAACTTAGAAGGATATGGTACAAGAAAAGTAGATAAATTATCTGGTGGTGAAATGCAGAGAGTTGCTATCGCTAGAGCTTTAGTAAACAAACCAAAGATTTTGCTACTAGATGAACCTTTAGCTGCTTTGGATTTAAAGTTAAGACAAAACATGCAGTATGAATTGAAAGAGATGCAAAAAGAATCGAAGATTACTTTTATTTATGTAACTCATGACCAAGAAGAAGCTCTAACAATGAGTGATAAAATAGTTGTTTTTGATCATGGTGTTATCCAACAAATAGGAACACCAGAGTCTATTTATAATGAACCTAATAATAGGTTTGTAGCTAACTTCATTGGAGAAAGTAATATTATTAGATCTATATATAAAGGAAACAAAAAAGTAGAAATATTTGGTTCTGTCTTTGACTGCTTAGATGAAAACTTTGAAGTTGATGAGGTTGTAGATGTAGTTATTAGACCGGAAGACTTTGATATTGTTGAGATAGAAGATGCGAAAATTATCGGTGTAGTTGATAGTATTATCTTTAAAGGTGTATTCTTTGAAATCTGTGCAATGGTTCAAGGACAAGAATTAATTATTCATAAATACGAACAATTTGAAGTAGGGGACAAAATTGGTTTAAGTGTTGACCCTTATGAAATTCATATTATGAAGGTAGATCCAAATGAAAAGATTTAGAATGCTTGCGCTTCCTTACTCGGTATGGATGGTTATATTAGTAGTATTTCCTCTACTAATAATGGTTGCCTTAGCCTTTCTAGATATTCAAGGATTAGATTTTTCAACGGCTACATTTACTTTTTCTAATTTCAAAGCAACTTTTGATAAGACATATTTTGAAGTATTTTTAAGAAGTATGGGTTATGCATTTATAACAACAATTATTTGTATTGTTATTGGTTATCCGATTGCCTACATTATTTCTAAACTAAAGCCAACTGTTAGTTTTATCGTATTGCTTTTGTTTATTTTACCAATGTGGACAAATATGCTTCTTAGAATTCAGTCGCTAAATATGTTATTACTTCCAGAAGGGTTTATGAAAAATGTTTTTGGTATTAGTATTAATCTATCGGGTAGTACATTTAGTGTAATTTTGGCAATGGTAGTAGTATATTTACCATTTATGATTTTTCCGATTTATTCGGTATTAGAAAAACAAGATCCATTATTAATTGAAGCATCACAAGATTTAGGTGCTAGTGAATTTAAAACATTTAGAAAAGTTACTTTACCTTTATCATTAAAAGGTGTTGCAAGTGGTGTTATTATGGTATTCTTACCAGCAGCAACTTCATTTACAATTCCAGAGATTATGTCTCGTGGTAAGTTAGTATTAATTGGTACAATTATCGAACAAAAATTTAAGAGTGGTAGTAATTATGGAACAGGAAGCTTAATGAGTTTATTCTTAATTGCCTTTATTTTTATCGCCATCTTTATTTCTAATAAATTAGATAAGGAAGGAGCGACACTAATATGATGATTAAGATTTCAACAAGAAAAAAACTTAAGCAAGTAAGTGCTGTTTTAAAAGCTTTCTTTGTAATTTTGGTTTTAGTTATTTTGTATTTGCCAATACTTTATATTATCATTCAATCAGTAAATGCTGATGGTACAGGTAATACTTTTGGTGGAATAACATTTAGATGGTATAGTGAATTATTTGGTGATCCAGAATTGATGGATGCAATTGTAAATACACTTTCAATTGCCTTTATTTCCACAGCAGCTTCAACTATTTTAGGAACGATTTTTGCAATTGGAATTAATTCTTTAGATCGAAAGAGAAAGCAAAGATTGATTTTCTTAAACAATGTTCCTATTATTAATGCAGATATTGTTACTGGGGTATTCTTAATGTTAGTATTTCTAACGTTTGGTAGATTGATTGGTATTAATTATCCTTTAGGATATATTACAATGCTTATAGCACATATCTTCTTTTCTATCCCTTATGTAATTTTATCGGTTCTACCAAAATTAAATGAAATGGATCCTAATCTATATGATGCAGCATTAGACCTAGGTTCTAAGCCTAGCGAAGCAGTAATGAAGATAATTGTTCCTACAATTCGTCCAGGAATAATTACAGGAATGCTAATAGCATTCACAATGAGTATTGATGATTTTATTATCAGTTACTTTACTACAGGTGGTGGAGTAGCCAACTTCTCAATTTGGCTTTATACAAATAGAAAAGCAACAAGGTTTCACGCTCTACCAAAAGCCTATGCATACAACACGGTTATTATGGTGCTAACTTTAGCAATCTTAATAATTTACAATATTATTCAAAGAAGAAAGGTGGTAAAAAATTGAAAAAATTCCAAAAAATAGTATTAATTTTAATTTTAGGTTTAAGTCTTCTTTTAGTTACAGGTTGTACTAAGAAGGAAAGACTTTACGTTATGAACTGGGCTCAATATATGAGCAAAGATGTAATGAAGGCATTTGAAAAAGAATACAATGTTAGGATTGTTGAAGACATTGCTGAGTCAAATGAACTTATGTATACTCGTATTTCTACAAATGCCCAACCTTATGACGTTATGATTCCTAGTGATTATATGATTGATCGTCTTCGTCAAGAAGGATTATTACAAAAAATTGATTTTACAAAACTTGAAAATTATAGTCATGATAAATTTGCTCCTAAAGTAAATGAACTTCTAGCAGATACTGGCTTAGGTGAATATGCTGTTCCTTATTTCTGGGGTTCTTTAGGAATAATGTATAACAAAGACAAAGCTGGAGTCGAAGATGCAGTAAAACAACACGGATGGAAAGTGCTTTTTGAAAGAAATTTACTACCAGAAGGTACTAAAGTCGGTATGTATTATTCAAGTAGAGACGTTATCGCTTGTGCTCAAATGTATTTGAATATTGATTTTAACTCAACAGCTGATGCCGACTTAGAAGCAGCTAAAAATCTTCTTTTACAACAAAACTATGATATGTGGGGAACAGATGATCTTAAAGAAGCAATTGCAGCTAAAAACTTAGATGTTGCTTTAGTATATTCAGGAGATTTCTTCGATACAGTATATAACTATTTATATAATGATATGGAAATCACTTTTGATATGTATGTTCCAACTGAACTTAATAATGTTTGGTTTGATAGTATGGTTATCCCAACAACATCTAAAAATCCTGATTTAGCTCATAAATTTATTGACTTTTTCTTAGAGCACGAAAATGCCTTAGAGAATGCTTTTGAAGTTGGCTATTGCCCATCTTTACAAGCAGTTTATGAAGAGATGCTTTTAGATGAAGAAATTCAAGTTGTAGTTACTCACCCAGCTTATTTGCCAGATGAAGTAAATGGTGTAAGTTATCATTATTTAGGTGCTGATGTTTCTACAAAAATGGATAATATTCTAAACGAGGTTAGAAAATGAGAAAAGTAATTACTATTTTCTTATTTGGTTTATTTAGTTTACTTCTTACTGGTTGTATTGGTGGTCAAGGACAACAAGCAGTTGAGAAACCTACTTATGTAGAGGTAAAACTAATTACGACTGAACAAGGAGTAGCAACATCAAGAATTAATCATGTAGAGAAGGGATTTCCTTTCCCTAAACCAAAAGATCCTAAGGCAGATGAAGGATTTAGATTTGTAGAGTGGAGAAAAGATGATTTGGCTTATGATTTTAGTTTAGATGTAAATGAGGCTATTGTTCTAACGGCTTATTATGAGGAAGTAGAACCAGCATAGAAATAAAAAAAGTAGACTTATTAAAGTCTACTTTTTAAATGTGTTTGTTTACCTATTTTAATACAATAGGTGCACCCTTACTTAATAAACCACTACTTTTATTGAATGTTTACAACTCCTACTTGGATAAATTAAAAATTTCTAAATTGAAGGGTTTGTTAAATTGTTTTTATATTTAAAGTTATATCCTTAAAAAAATTACTAGACCAAATATTAAGAACGGATACATCTTTTATAAAGGGAATAACATCTGCTTTATAATCATTTCTTACTAATCTCCTTTTCAATCAGCCTTTTAAGTATGTTTAAATTAGTACTTTTATATTTAGGTATTAATTTAATCATCAGTTCTTTATTTAGACTAGCAAACCTATCTTCATCAATTCTTAAACTTTCAAAAAGAAGTTTTTTTAATTCCTTTTTATTTGAAACCGGACTTATTGTATATAATTTATCTAAAAAAACTATTTCTATCTATATTTTTACTTCTACAGGTTTTTAAACATTTAGTTCTGGCAAGTGAATATAGGAGAAAATCCCCTATCTGCCAACAAAAAAGGCCTGACACATAAATGTATCAAACCATTTCATTCAATATGGAGCAGGTGACGAGAATCGAACTCGCATATTCAGCTTGGAAGGCTGATGTT
>DAOSSK010000008.1:0-30685 GCA_035377365.1 Bacilli bacterium | reverse complement strand
AATAATCACCATCTACTAATCCTGTACCTGCTGGCATTAATCCACCAATAATTACATTTTCCTTTAAGCCTAATAAGTAGTCTTTTTTACCTCTAATAGCAGCTTCTGTAAGTACTTTTGTAGTTTCTTGGAATGATGCAGCTGACAAGAATGAATCAGCTCTTAATGCTGAACGAATGATTCCTAAAAGTTCAGGAACAACTGTAGGTGTCTTTTTACCTGCTAGAATACATTCTTGATAGATGTCTTGTAATTCAGCACGAGAAATTAAACTACCAACAATTAAATTAGTATCACCTGCGTCAGTAACCTTAACTTTACGTAGCATTTGACGAACAATAATTTCAATGTGTTTATCAGCGATTCCTACACCTTGAGATTGGTAAACTCTTTGTACTTCTTCTAAGATATAGTCTTCTACCGCTGCAACTGATGAAACTCTAATTAACTCTTTTGGATCAATTAATCCTTCTACAAGCTTATCGCCTGCGTTAATTTTATCACCTACTTGAAGTTTAGTTACCTTACCTACGTCAGTTAAGTATTCTTTGGTTTCAATTTCATTTTGAACGACAATTCTTGTTCTATTATCAGCTTGTTTATCTACAATCTTAATTGTACCAGTAATTTCTGAGATAATTGCTTTACCTTTAGGTTCACGAGCACCGAAAAGTTCGTTAACACGTGGAAGACCTTGAGTAATATCTTCACCACCTGCAACACCACCAGTATGGAAAGTACGCATCGTAAGCTGTGTACCTGGCTCACCAATTGATTGAGCAGCAATTACACCTACAGCCTCGCCACGTTCTACAACTTTACTTGTAGAAAGGTCTGAGCCGTAGCACTTAACACATACACCATTTTGAGTATTACATGTAAGTAATGATCTAATTTCAACTTCCCAAAGTCCTGATGCATTAATTGCATTGGCAATATCTTCAGTAATGAATTCATTTTTCTTTACATATAACTCACCAGTAACTGGATCATAAACATTTTGTGAAGCAAAACGGCCTTTAATTCTTTGACCTAAAGTAAGCTTTACACCTTGCAGGTTACTTGAACTTGGTTTTGGATTATTAACTGGATCATCTAAATATGCTTGATATACTTTATAACCTAAAGCTTCATTATCATCAGTATCAAAAATAGGATGAAATTTCTTACCTTTATCTGTCTTACAATCATCTTCTGAGATTACAATTTCTTGACTTACGTCAACTAATTGTCTAGTTAAGTATCCTGACTCAGCAGTCTTTAAGGCTGTGTCTGTCGATCCTTTTCTTGAACCGTGCGTAGAAACGAAGAACTCAGACATCGATAAACCTTCAATAAATGATGCTTTAATTGGAATATCCATTTGTTCACCATTAGGTTTAGCCATCAAACCTCTCATACCTGATAACTGAACAAAGTTGTCAATACTACCTCTGGCACCAGAGTCACTCATCATATAGATGTTGTTTGTAGTTGAGTTTAAAGCTACATCTTTTTCAATTAACTTCTTAATATCATCTTTAGCTTTAGTCCAAACTTTAATTGTATTTTGTCTTCTTTCTTCTTCAGTTGCAAAACCTAAGTCTTCTTTAAATTTAATTTCTTTAACTTCTTCATCTGCAGCAGCAATAATTTCTTCTTTACCTTCAATTGTTCTAATATCACTAATTGATACAGTAATTCCAGACATTGTAGCATACTTAAAACCTAAGTCTTTCATCTTATCTAGAGTCTTAGATGTTTCGTTAATTTGGAAATTCTTGAAAACTTGAGCGATAACTTTTGATAAAGCTTTCTTAGGGAATGGTCTAGGTGATTCATACTTTTCTTTCAAGAACTTCTTAATATCAGTACCCTTAGGAACTAAATATTTATTAGGAGTTCTTCTACTTAAGTTTTCTTCACTTTGATCACAGATATAAGGAATAGCTTTATTTGGATCATCACTTACTGGGAAAATCGTATTAAATAGATATTTTCCATAAGTAGTAATAATATATTTATCTAATTGATCCTCTGTAAAACGAGGATTGTTTAAAGAAGCAACAGGTAAGGCAACTCTTGTATGGAAACCAATAACCTTGTTATGATATGCAAGCTCTAACTCATAAGGATCTTTAAAGATTTTACCTTCACGTTCATCATTTGGATCCTCAATTGTTAAGTAATAATTTCCTAATACCATGTCTTGAGTTGGCGTAACAATTGGGTTTCCATCTTTAGGAGCTAGGATATTTTTACTTGCAAGCATCAAAATTCTTGCCTCTGCTTGAGCCTCAGCTGATAACGGAACATGGACTGACATTTGGTCACCATCAAAGTCTGCGTTAAAAGCTGTAGTTACTAAAGGATGTAACCTAATAGCTTTACCATCAATTAGTTTAGGTTCAAATGCTTGAATACTTAAACGGTGCAGTGTTGGTGCACGGTTTAATAACACTGGATGATCTACAATAATCTTTTCTAGTTCAGTCATTGCATCTGGATGACCAGTTTCAATCATCTCTTTTGCTTCTGTTGCTCTAATTTTATTAGGAGTTAAATCATTACCATCTTTATTTTTCTCTAAAAGGTTGTGTAAAATAAATGGTTTGAAAAGTAAAAGTGCCATCTCTCGTGGTAATCCACATTGATACATCTTAAGTTCAGGCCCAATTACGATAACTGAACGACCTGAATAGTCTACTCTCTTACCAAGTAAGTTTTGACGGAAACGTCCTTGTTTACCTTTTAAGATCTCAGATAAAGATTTTAATTCTCTACCTCTTCTTTTAGAAGATTTATTTCCTCTTCCTTCATTATTAATTAAAGCATCTACTGATTCTTGTAATAATCTCTTTTCGTTCTTAATAATTAATTCTGGAGTACCAATTTCGTACTCTTTCTTTAATCTATTATTACGAACGATAATATTACGGTATAAGTCGTTAAGGTCTGTTGTTGCAAAACGACCACCATCTAATTCTACCATCGGTCTTAAATCTGGAGGAAGTACTGGAATAACATCTAGTACCATCCATTCAGGTTTATTCCCAGAATGTAAGAATGCATCTACAATATTTAATCGCTTATTAGCTTTTTCTCTTCTTTGTTTAGTAATTTTATCTTGACTTAATTCTTCTCTTAATTCTTCAGATAGTTGTTTTAAATCAAGTTCTTGAAGCATTTTCTTAATTGCTTCAGCTCCAGTTAAAGCTTTAAAACTACGAGAACCATAAGTTTGACGATAACGTCCATATTCTTGTTCTGTAATAATTTGATTCTTTTCAAGTTCATCAACTGTTCCTGGATCAACTACAATATAAGATGCTGAGTAAACAATACTAGATACTTCTCTAGTCTTCATATCAAGTAATAAACCAATCTTATTTGGTGTATTCTTTAAATACCAGTTATGAACAACAGGAGCTTGAAGTTTAATGTGTCCCATTCTTTCACGACGAACACGAGCATCAGTTAACTCAACCCCACACTTCTCACAAATCATTGGTCCAGTTAATGGACGTTTTGGTTTGTTACATTGGCATTGGTTAGTTTTAACTGGGCCAAATACTATCTCACAGAAAAGTCCATCGCGTTCTGGTTTTAGTGTACGATAGTTAATTGTTTCTGGTAACTTAACTTCTCCATAACTCCATGAAAGAATTTTTTCAGGAGAAGCTAAACCAATTCTTAAATAATCATATTTTCTTTTTGTTGAAATCATATCTTACACCAAATCCTTTACACTTTTTCTTGCTTCTTCAGCTTCAGCAATGATACTCTTATTAGCAACATTCTCTTTTGTTTTCGCATCAATTAAATCAACATCTAAACATAATGCTTGAAGTTCTTTAATCAATACTCTAAATGATTCTGGAACTCCTGGTTCAGGAATTGGTTTACCATCAACAATCGCTTTATAAACTTTATTTCTTCCAATCATATCATCAGATTTAATTGTAAGCATTTCTTGTAAAGTATAAGCAGCACCATAAGCCTCTAATGCCCAAACTTCCATCTCACCAAATCTTTGACCACCGTTTTGAGCTTTACCACCCATAGGTTGTTGTGTAACTAGTGAGTAAGGTCCTTCGCTACGAGCATGGATCTTATCATCTACCATGTGGTTTAACTTAATCATATACATAACACCTACTGCTACAGGATTATCAAAAGGTTCACCTGTTTGGCCATCATATAAAGTAGTTTTACCATCTGGAGACATTTCTGCTTCTTCCATAATTTTCTGTAAGTCTTCGTTAGTAACACCATCAAATACTTGTGTTGCAATATTAAGCCCTAGTTTCTTAGCAGCCATACCTAAATGTACTTCTAGAACTTGTCCGATATTAAGACGAGAAGGAATACCTTGTGGGTTTAATAAGATATCTACTGGTGTACCATCTTCTAAATATGGCATATCCTCTTCTGGTAAAATTAAAGAAATAACACCTTTATTTCCGTGTCTACCAGACATCTTATCACCAATACCAATCTTTCTCTTTTGAACTACATATACTTTAATTGTTTCATTAACTCCAGTTTTAAGCTCATGACCATCTGATCTTTTAAGTCTTTCAACTTTTAAAACAATTCCTCCACCACCGTGAGGTACTCTTAAAGATGTATTCTTAACATCTTTAGAACGATCTGAGAATAAAGCTTGTGATAACTTTTCTTCTGGAGATAGAACAGTTTGTCCTTTTGGCGATACTTTACCAACTAAAACATCTTTAGCTCCTACTTTAGCTCCAATACGAACAATACCTTCTTCATCTAAGTTAGCAATAGCAGATTTCTTTTCATTGTCTAGATCTCTAGTTACATACTCTGCACCTAACTTAGTATTACAAACATCAACTTCATATACTGAAATATGAATTGATGTATAAACATCATCTTGAACTAATCTTTCGCTCATAATAACAGCGTCCTCAAAGTTATATCCATGCCATGTAGTAAAAGCAATAACAACATTTCGTCCTAAGGCAAGTTCACCACGATCCATTGAAAGACCATCTGCAATAACATCACCTTTCTTAACCTTTTCGCCAACTTCTACAATCGCTTTTTGGTTAATACAAGTACCATCATTACTTCTTTCAAACTTCAATAACTCATAAGTTTCTGTCTTTTTATCTTCATCACGAATAATAACTACATTTGAGTCTACATACTCTACAGTACCATTTACAGTAGAAACAATTGCACTACCACCATCATGAGCAGCTTGTGTTTCAATACCCGTAGCTACTATTGGTGCTTCTGGTTTTAATAAAGGCACAGCTTGACGTTGCATGTTCGCACCCATTAAGGCACGATTTGCATCATCATGCTCTAAGAATGGAATTAAAGCAGCAGAAACAGAAACAATTTGTTTTGGACTAACGTCCATTAGTTCAATCATTTCTCTTGCAATTTCAATATTTTCACCACGATAACGAGCTACTACTTCTTTAGAAACAATATCTAAAGTATAGTATTCTGGCTTTCCTGCTTCTTCAGCTTCAAATACCCCAATTTCTTTACCTTCAATATTTATAAAATATCTATCATCTATCTTAATTAAATCTTTTTCTTGATAAATAGTTTTATGCATCTCTACATTAGCTTGAGTAATGTAATATTTTTCTTCTTCATCAGCTTTGTAATAACGATAATCGTTTGATACATAAGTCTTATCACCAATTTGATGTACCTTAAAATAAGGTGTTTGAATAAACCCATATTTATCAACTTTAGAATATGTAGCAAGAGAGCTAATTAAACCAATGTTTTGACCTTCTGGTGTCTCAATAGGACAAATACGACCATAGTGAGATGTATGAACGTCTCTTACCTCAAAACCTGCTCTTTCTCTTGTAAGTCCACCTGAACCTAAAGCAGAAATTCTTCTCTTGTTTGTAAGTTCAGATAATGGGTTAACTTGATCCATGAACTGAGATAATTGGTCAGTTGCAAAGAAAGTTTGGATTGTTGTAAGCAAAGTCTTACCATTAATCAAATCATCAGGAACTAAAGTCTTAAATTCTTTAGCTGTAGACATTTTAGAAACAATTGATTTTTCTAACTTCATTAATCCTTGACGAGCTTGATTTTGTAACAACTCACCAATAGGACGTAATCTTCTATTACCTAAATGATCAATATCATCTACTTTTCCTAAACCAATGTTTAGACCCATAAAATAACTAATAGATGCGAAAATATCTGATAGTGTGATTCTGTTTTTAGTTTCGCTTTGATCGTTACCTAAAACACGAATCTTTTGCATTTCACCATCAATTTCAATTTCTAAATCTAATACTTCTAAAGTAACTGAATCCCCTTCTAACATAATTTCGTATTCAAAAGTGCGGCGAATCAATTCGCGGTTCTCTTTTAAGAAACTAACAATTTCTTTGTTTAATTCAGTTCCTCTTTCGTATAGTAATTCTTCTTTACCATCAACTTCACGATAAATATTTTGGTCTAATAAAACTTTATTTAAACCAAATGCAGTTAATCTTTCAAAAACATCTAGTTTTTGATTAACTTTATAGCGTCCTACACTAGCAAGATCATAACGCTTGTTTTCAAAAATACGGCTTGCGATATACTTTCTTGCAGCATCAGTAGTAGCAGTTTCACCTTGACGTAACTTATCATATAATTCACGTAACGCATCATCGCTACCAAATGATGTGTCTTTCACAAATGTGTTTTGTAAGTGCTCGCTCATTCCAAATAGATTGATAATATCTCTATTTGAGTTTAAGCCTAAAGCTCTTAAAAATGTTGTTAGAGGTAGTTTATTAGAACGGTCAAACTTCACATACCAAATGTCTCTTTTACCTGTTTCAAACTCAATCCATGCTCCTCTTGTTGGGATAATTTGACCTGAGTACAAAACAGCTCCCGTCTTCTTTTCTACTTCTTTCGCAAAATAAACACCAGCTGAACGAATAACTTGTGTAATAATTACTCTTTCCGAACCATTAATAATAAATGTTCCTGATGGTGTCATTACCGGAAATTCACCAAAAAATAATGATTGGTTTGCGATCCTAGATACTTCTTTTTCTCCAGTTTCCGGATTTGGTTCATCTTCATAAAAAACTAATGAAAAATCAACTTCTAGAGGCTTTGTGTAATTGGCTTTATTACGTTTTGCTTCTTGTACAGAAACTTTGGCCTCTCCAAATCTGTACTCCCCAAATTGTAACTCCAATTTTTCATTTTGTGACGTAACAGGACTAATCTCTTCAAACAACTCTTTCAAGCCTTCGTTAAGAAACCACTCGAATGACTTAGTTTGAATTTCAATCAAATTAGGCATTTCCACGTTTGTTTGAATTCTAGCATAGTCTCTACGTACACGATCTTTTCCATAAACGACTTTTTTGTAGCTCAATACTTTTTCACCTCACCCATATATTTAGCTAATTGGGCGCATTATGCCCATTTTATTAACACTAACAATTATTATAATATATTTGAAGATTAAAGTCAAGGGCAAATTAAGAAAAATATTATCTTTTTAAATAAAAAAGAGCTAATTAATTAGCTCTTTTATCTTGCTTTTATAATCCAATAGTCTTTTTTCTTTTTAACTATTTCAACATCCCCATACACTTCTTCCATCCTTGTTACTAAAGATGGCGCTCCTTGACTCTTCCTAATTACAATCCAAATATAGCAATTAGGATTCAAGTAATTAATCGCACCCAAAACTAGTTTATCAACTATTTGTTTTCCTGCTCTTATAGGTGGATTCAAAACTATTAAATCAAAACTATCTTTGATATTTTCATAACCGTCACTTTTAAATACAGAATAGTTTTTAATACCATTTAGTTCATAGTTTTCTTTTGCCAAGGCTAAGGCCCTTTCATTTACATCAGTTGATGTAACTTCTAACCTTTCATCTCTACTTGCTAAAGCAACACCTATAACCCCAATCCCCGAGCCTAAATCTAAAACTTTTTTTCCTTTTAACTCTAAAGTATTTAAGAGAATATCGGTTCCTCTATCAATTTTATTTTTAGAAAACACTCCTAAATCGCTATAAAACTTTAATTCTTTCCCATAATATTCATAAGTAATAATTCTCTTATCACTTTTTAAATTAGGATCATTAAGATAATAATGACTCATATTATCTACCTATTACAGTTGCATTTGGAAGTTTAGATCTAAAATACTCCACAACATCCATATTGCAATAAACTGTATCAATAGCTTTAGTATTCGTATTCCAAGCAGTTCCAAAATGAGGTTCTACAACCCTAATTAAACCCGTTGTCTCATCAATTTCGCTATGAGTAAAATCCCAAACTCTTGCTTTCTTCGGTGCAGTAATCGTAAATGAACCACATTCCCTAACAGCCCCTAAAACTATTTCAACTAAACTATCATTATTTACTAAACTACCATTACTTAAATGTTGCAACTTAGGCGCATAAACTCTTTCTAAAGACCTCATTCCAGAAATAGCATACTCTCCAATATGATAAATATTAGGGAAGTTAATCGCAGTAACTAAAGATAGTCCTTCAAAAGCATAATCCCATAATTGAGTTAAGTTTGGTGCATCAATCACAGTAAAAGTATAATCTATATTTTGAAAAGCATATTTACCAACACGCTTTACATTATTTAAATCAAGTTTAGAAATTATTCCAAAGCCATTAAAAGCATAATCACAAATTTCTCTAACGTTATCTGGCATTACAAGTTCAATTGCAAGTCCATTTTTAACCGTATCCCTAAAAGCATTTTCACCAATTCTTGTAACCTTATATTCTTTTTCTAACACATAAGTATTAGGAATTAAATCTTCTTTTACCTCACCTGCATAATAAACTATTTCTATTTCAGTAAAGTTTATTGGTGACAAATAATAGTCTCCATATCTAGTAGCTTCTCTAAAAATATAATTATTATAATAAACTTTACGATAATCTAAATATGGGATAGTTACAGAATATTGACCCCATTCACTTTGATACTTGTCTACATGAGGCGCAGAAACAAAGAATCTTGTAAGTGGTGAAAATCCATAAACAAACTCTTCTCCTTTTGGCACTAAAGATTCTAAATGCACTTCAAACAAAGTAACAGGGCCTGCTTTATAATTACCAAAAGCATCTTCTTCAACTTGCTTTACTAAACCAGGAATTCTAATAGCTTCAATACCAGTTCCAGTAAAAGCATTGCTAGAGATCTTGTTTAAATTATTAGGCAATATAATTTCTTTTAAAGAACTTAAACCAGCGAACTGACTACTAGCAATCATGTTGTTTGCTAGTGTTGCTTCACCTAAATCTAAACTTTCAAGTTCTAAAACAGATTCTTTAATTAAATTAAGATCACTAACTTTTAAGCCATAATTATCTGTACTAATAACGACTTTTCTTGCACTTTCTAAGAGCCAAAAATCAGTTAAAGTATCTTGGATTGAAGAAGAAATATCACTTAGATACACAGCATCTAAATTATAACCATCTTGGTAAATAGTTCTCTTCTTCCCATTAACTAAAAGGTCTTTATTTAAATAAACCTTTTCTTCAAAAGTAAAATACTCACCTCTATTATCAAAAGTTAAATTATCTTTATTAATTAAATCAGTTAATACTAAAGCATCATTAGTTTCTTTAATCGTGCCATAATTAACAATATTAATAACATCTTCTAAATTAGTAATATTTGTAAAGTCAATTTGATTTAGGCTACCTTTATTAATTAAACTAATGCCACCATTACTAAGATAAACATTTCCTAAATCAGAATCTTCAAGCAAAATAGATCCTGAATCAATATTCAAATTACTTGTTGAACGAATATTTTTAAATGTAGTATTACCAGATACTTTAATATCTTCACTTTCAAGACTACCTTTTTCCCCTACAAGACTAACATTATTGAAAGTCATGCGAGGAGCTATTAATTTACCTCTTAAAATAAATGTAAGATTAGAAAATTCTAACTCTTCAGTAAATTCTAATTCTCCTTGTAAAATCAGTATATCTCCTTCTTGAAAGCTATTTAAATACTCAGTTAACAAATTATAATCAGCAGTTTCTAAAACTAGCACTTTTGCTTCTGATACAAAAACTTCAAAAGTTACAGTTAAGTTAGTATTTGCCTCATGAACTGTAATTAAGGCATTACCATAAGTATGAGTATGAATAACACCCTGACTATTTACACTAGCAACGCTAGGATTGCTTGAAGTATAAGTATAAACTGGACTTAGAATATTAGTTACTAAATTTAAAGATAATTCTTCTTCTCTAGTTGTGTTTTTCGACTCTGGTTCAACTCTTAAATAAGGAACTTCAGAAACTACAATTGTAATTTCTTGCTTTTGTTCTTTCTCATTTACAACAACTTTAGCTTTAGTTTCCCCCGCACTTAACCCTTTAATCGTAACTTCATTAGCACTTGCAATAGTCTCATCTTCAATTTTAATTTCTATTTTTAAATTACTTTTCTTTGTTTGATATTCTAAATCAGTACTTTCATTTACGTATAATTCATACGTAGTTTTTGTAAGAGTAAAATCAACTTTATTACACCCACTTAAAGCGAATATTAAAATCAATAAGACTAACCAAATATGCTTTTTCATTTTTACACTCCTTTTTTGCGGTATCGGTACAATAAAACAACTGCACCCATTACTATCAAAATAAATGATAGTATTTGTGATGGGCTAAGAAAAGGAATTAAACTTCCTCTATCATCGCCTCTAATAAACTCAATAAAAAATCTAAATATACCATAACTAAACAAATAAATTACAAAACTATTTTCTCTTAATTTCGGTACAAAATGTAAAACCAAAAACAAACTAAGTAAAAACAAAGCTTCATAAATTTGTGTCGGATGAACAGCTACTCCTTCACCATACTTTGCGAAGATTTCTCCTCTTGGTGAATAAGGAATGTCGGGATAAATAACACCAAATACTGAATTAGTTGGCACGCCATAACAACATCCTGCTAGAAAGCAACCAATTCTTCCAAACATGTGACCTAAAATTATTCCCCTAACTAAAACACCTAAAATCTCTTTTAAGTTTGCTCTTTCCTCTTTATTAAAGTAATAATTAAGTAAAGTAAAACCAATCAATCCAGGAATAACTCCACCTAAGAAAGTAACACCAAATCTTACTTCTCCACTTTTTAAATAATGAACTAACAAATCAAAAAGCAAAGCAAAGACTACAGTTATCACTCCAGAAATAGCTCCTATTACTAAAAGCTTGTTTACTCTCTTTCTTGAATAATTTAGTTTCTTTTCTAAATAAAGAATAACGTATAAGATTAACGATAAAACTCCAATAATTGCAAGTAAAGTATAACTATCAATAAAGAAGTCTTTAATAAATTCTGGTAACATTTTATACTACGATATTAACTAACTTTCCAGAAACTACGATAATCCTTCTTATCGGTTTACCATCAATATATTTTTGAATATTTTCTGAAGCTAAAGCTAAACTTTCAATTTCTTCTTTAGTAGTATCAACACTAACTTCTGCCTTGTCTCTAATCTTACCATTAACTTGGAAAACATAAGTTACTAAATTCTCTACTGTTTTTGCCTCATCATAAGTTGGCCATTTTTGATTAGTAAGTAAAACGTTACTTTTTAAAACTGTCTCATTTAGCTCTTCGGTAATATGAGGACATACTGGAGCTAAAAGTTTTAAGAACCCTTCCATATATTCATTTGGAATATTTGGATCTTTATAACACTCATTAATAAAAATCATCATTTGACTAATAGCTGTATTAAATCTCAAATTTTCATAATCTTCAGTAACTTTCTTGACTGTTTGGTGATAAATCTTTTCTAAATTCTTATTTTCTTTTGCTGGTTTATATACTTCTTTATATAAACGATAAACTCTTTCTAAGAATCTTCTTGGCCCTTCAATATTTTGTGTTGACCAAGGTTTAGTAGCTTCTAATGGTCCCATAAACATTTCATATAGCCTTAAAGAGTCAGCACCAAATTCTTCAATAATATCATCCGGGTTAACTACATTACCTTTTGACTTACTCATTTTCTCACCATCACTACCCAAAATCATTCCTTGATTGAATAACTTTAAGAATGGTTCATCAGTTTCAAGTAAACCAACATCATGTAATACTTTATACCAAAAGCGAGAATAAAGTAAGTGACCAACTGCGTGTTCAGTACCACCAATATATAAATCAACTGGTAACCAGTAATTTAAAATCTTCTTGGCTTTTTCGCTACTTAGAGGAATATAACCTCCTTCTTCTTTTAAAGCATAAGCTAAGAAGTACCAACAAGACCCTGCCCATTGAGGCATTGTATTAGTATCTCTTTTACCTTTTAGACCATCTTTAGTCATTACATGTAACCATTCAGTTGCATTAACTAAAGGTGATTCTCCGGTTTTTGAAGGTGTAATTTTCTTAAGTTTTGGTAATTCTAAAGGTAATTCATTTTCATCTAAAATTTCAATTGTTCCATCTTCTAAAAACACAACAGGGAAAGGTTCTCCCCAATATCTTTGGCGACTAAAAATCCAATCTCTTAGTTTATAGTTAACTTCCTTTTTACCAATTCCTTTAGCTTCTAAATATTCAAGCATTCTTCTAATTGCATCTTCCTTATTTAAGCCATCTAAAAAGCCAGAGTTAATATGTATGCTATCACCTTCATAAGCCTGTTCACTAATATCTCCATCTAAAACAGGAATAATATCTAACTTAAATTTCTTTGCAAACTCATAGTCTCTTTGGTCATGACCAGGAACTGCCATAATTGCCCCTGTTCCATAATTTATTAATACATAGTCGGCAATCCAAATTGGAATTTCTTTATTATTAACTGGATTAATTGCATATAGTCCAGTAAATACTCCAGTTTTATCTTTATTTAAATCTGTTCTTTCTAGATCAGATTTAGCTTTAGCTAAAGCTTGATATTCTTCTACTTGTTTCTTATATCTACTTGGAACTAGTTTTTTAATTAATGGATGTTCAGGTGCAAACACACAATAAGTTGCTCCAAATAAAGTATCAGCTCTAGTAGTAAAAACAGTAAACTCTTCATCTGTTTTAAAAATCTTAAAAGTAATTTCTGCTCCTTCACTTTTACCAATCCAGTTTCTTTGCATTTCTTTTAAGTTTTCTGGCCAGTCTAAGTTATCTAAACCATTTAATAGTTCTTCTGCGTATTCTGTAATCTTCAAAACCCATTGTCTCATTGGTTTTTTTACTACTGGATGTTTACCTATTTCGCTAACCATCTTACCATTTACATTTAATACTTCTTCGTTTGCTAGAACCGTTCCTAGTTTTTCACACCAATTTACCTCTACATTTTGAATCTCAGCTAAACCTTGTTTATATAAAACAGTGAAAATCCATTGGGTCCATTTATAATATTCTGGATCACAAGTAACAACTTCGCGATCCCAATCATACGATAAACCAATCATCTTCATTTGTTTTCTAAAATTTTCAATATTCTTATAAGTAAATTCAGCTGGACTCTTACCTGTCTTTAATGCATATTGCTCCGCAGGTAAACCAAAAGCATCAAAGCCCATTGGATGCAAAACATTATATCCTTGCATTAGTTTCATTCTTGAAACTATATCTACAGCTGTATATCCTTCAGGGTGCCCTACATGAAGCCCTGATCCAGATGGATAAGGGAACATATCTAAAGCATAAAATTTGGGTCTATTATAATCAGTAATCGTCTTAAAAGACTTATTGTCTTCCCAATATTTTTGCCATTTCTTTTCAATTTTTTTATGATTGTAATTCATTATTAGAACCTCCTTGATGATATAATGCAAAATTAAGTCTGTTACTATAAGAAAACGTCATCAATAAACCTATATAATAAGCAAAAATCCAGTCATATAATGAAGCAAATAACTTGCCTATTATTAGTGGCGTTAAAATATAAATAGTCAGTTGCCATAATCTTCCAAAATTAACTTTCAAGTTGATTTTAGAAAAAGCAGCAAGAACTAATGATAAAATAACTATGACACCAATTGCTTTAGAAATTTCTAAAAGGATTGTAAGTAGTAATAATTCATCGAATTTTTCATTTGCTTCTTTTTCAAAAGATGCAAACAAAAGATCCCAAGTCGCATAATCTTTTTCAGCTAATTTATTAAAATCTAAATTGTTTAATAACTCATGCTCACTATAAGATAACTCTATATCAGTACCTAAACCTTTAACTCTTACTAAATTCTTGCCAAACCAAACATATGGCTTAGTATTTGCATCATATAAAAATTGTTGTTTTGGATCAATCATAACAGTTAAATCCGCAATTTTAAAAGCAATGCTAGATGCACTACCTGTATTTTTTAATTCCCCATTTGCAATTTTATAATCTAGCTCTTGGCCATAAGCTTCATTCATAACAATTGACTTAGTTTCGCTAGGTATATATTGATAACTAGTTGCATTAAATATTGGTACTGCAACATAAAGCGCAAGTAAAATTATACTAAATATTAAAGTTATCCACCATTTATCTCCATAGTAACCTGCAACACTACTAGGACTAAATAGCCCATCTCTTAATCTTCTAAACATATCTATCTCCTTATAAAGGTAATCTTATTATATCAAAAAAACTCCCCTTTTTCAATAAAAAAGGGCTAATAGCCCTTTAAATAAATTGCATCATTATTAATAAAACTAGCAAATTAATTATACTTGCGAGTAACGCATACAAAACACTTTTTTTCATTTTAATTACAATTGGATAAATTATTACTTGAAGTAACATTCCAACTCCAGAAAAAATAAATAATGTTTGATAAGCAAAACTTCGACTATCCATTTGAATAGCATATGTTAGAGCAATCGAAACTGCAATTGTAATTGTTCCGCTAATAAAACCAAATCTAACACTATGCTCTTTAAACGAAAACTTCATTAAGAAAAACAAAACTAATTGCAAGATAATAGAAACAAAAGATGCTACCAAAGCAAAAAGTAATGCTTCTAATTTATTTGCTTTAATTGAAACTTCATTAGTATCAAGGTTATAATCTAAAGCAGTATGATAAGTCTCTACAACAATCAAATCAGATACTTGAACACTTAAGTCCTCTTTTACAACCACAATCTTAAAAGCTTTGATTTTGTTTTGTTCTGCTTCAAAATAACTCTCATCAGAAGCATGGTAGATAAATGCATGTTTTCCACTTACGGGAACCAAACTTCCTTCTAGTTTATGATAACTACCCTTTAAATATGAACTTTTAAGATTAGGGTTCGAACTATCTTCAAAAGCAAGAATCTTCGCAATCTTAGCTTGATCTAAAGTAGATGTGTTTGCAATATTTGGAGTAAACTCTCCTGTTTTATCTTGTTCTTCAAAAACAATATCTAAATAATACAAACTATTATCATTAGTATTAATCGTTATCGTTTGTTCTTTTGCTTTTTCAATTGCTTTAACGCTATAAGATAAAACAAAAACTAGAAACAACGAAGATATAATAATCGCTAATTTTTTCATAAAATCTCCTCTTAAATAAAAGGCTATTTTTAAAATAGCCTTTTACTATTATAAATTAATATATTATTTTACCAAAGAATTAAATCTGATGGGAAAGTAATTGCTGGTTTTTCTAAACCTAATAATTCAAGTGTAACTGTGCTAACAGTTAAATCAGTATTTGTAATTTGAACTTCAACTTTTGTAATTTCAGTTCCATAAGTTACAAGTAATTTGATTGATTCTTTACCTGCTGGTTTGAATGTAGAACCACTATAAGTTTCTAAATCTAAATTAAATGTATAAACACCTTCTGCTTCGCCTTCAAAAGTTAAACTATTATAGAATGCAAATTCATTTCTAAACTTTAATGCTTCTGCAACTAATTTATTAATACCATATTGATCTTTTAATACAGCAGCATTAGCAGCAGTTAAAGCTTCACTACTCTTACTTCCGTTTTCGTTAGTATAAATTTTACCATTCTTTACATAAACTTCAATTGAAGTAGCACCTACTTGTTTGTACATTAATTCACTAATTGAATCTTCTGTATAAGCATAAGCAAACTCAGTAACTACAGTTGTCTCAGGAGTAACTACAGACAATTTAACAGAACCATTTAATGAATTATTATAAGCTGCAATTGCATTATTTAACTTAGCTTGTAAGTTATCTAAAGTTAAGTCTGCGTCATCAACAACAGTAATTTCAATTGTATCTGATTTGCCACTAGCACTTGCAGTAATAGTTGCTGTACCTACGGCAACAGCAGTTACTAAACCACTTGATGATACAGTTGCAACAGTTTCATCACTTGAAGCATAACTAACAGTTAGTCCCGTATCTTCAGGTACTAATGTGCAAGATAATTGTAATGTTTGACCTAAATTTAAATTTTGATCTTCTTGTTTTAAAGTGATTGATTCTAATGCAATAGCTGGAATAACCATAACAACTACTTCTTTTTCAATAGAATCAGCTTTTACTGTAATTGTAGCTGAACCTGCGGCAACACCTGTTACTACACCTTCAGCATCTACAGTTGCAATGCTTGCATCGCTTGTTGCGAATGTAGGAACTTTATTCGTAACGTTTGCTGGACTTATTGTATAATTAATAGTTACTGTAGCTCCCACTTTTACTTCTAATGTAGCTGGCACTGTAAGATCAGATGCTAAGATTGGATTAACTGTAACCGCAACCTTCTTTTCAAAATCTCCTGCTTTAACAGTAATTTCTGCTGTACCTGCTTTGATTCCCATAACTTTACCATCTTTTCCTACACTTGCAACAGTACTATCTGAAGATGTATAACTTACAGCTGGCAATGCTGCTCCCTCAGGAACAGGTTTAACTTCTAATTGTTGAATGTCATCTGCACCTAATATTAATGATGCTGGTGTCACTTCGATACCTTCTAGTTTTGTATCTTCGCAACTACAACCAACTAGAAAACCTAAACTAAGCACTAAAATAAAAGCTATCAATATTTTTCCAAATTTTTTCATTTTTTCCTCCACTTCTTTTATAATATAATTATAACACAATCTAATTTTTTAATCAATTCTTTTTTAAAATAATTAATACCATTTTGGATAAGAAACAAATTCCATTTTTTTATCTAAAATTGGATGTTTGAATTGCAAATAATAGCATGTTAAATATAACCGATTACTTGCTTTGCCATATAATTTATCCCCTTTAATCGGAGCATTATAAAAACCAGTGTGAATTCTAATTTGATGAGTCCTTCCTGTAACTAAAGTAAACTCATATAGTTTTCTTATTTTATCGATTACCTTATATATAGTAATAGCTTCTTTTCCTTTTTCATTTACTTCTCTTAAAAGACTATTTTCTTTTTTAGAAATTGGAAGATTAATAATGCCTTCATCTTCTAAATCATTATCTAAAATAGCTAAATATTTTCTTTCAATATTCAAATTTTTAAATCTTGATTTTATATAAGTATCTTTAGCTACAACCACTAATCCCGATGTTGCATAATCTAATCTATTCACTAAATGAACTTTCGCATTAATATCCTTTGTTTGATAATAATATTTAATCCTACTTGCAAGACTATCTTGAAAATGTGATTTTGTAGGTAAACTTGCTAAGTTTTCTGGTTTATCAACTATCATGAAATACTCATCTTCATAAATTATATCTAACTCTTTGTTTACTGGAGGATAAATACTAGTATCTTGATCTTCAAACTCTACAACTAAATGGTCTCCTTTTGATAACAAAAAATAATTAAAAACTTCAATTTTATTGACATAAGTTTTACCATATAGTTTTATTTTCTTAGCTAATCTTTTAGAAATGTTTTGCTTTTCTAAATAGTCCTTTACAATTATCCCATCTTCATCTACGATATATTCTAACTTCATAAATTACTCCTATTAAATAAGGCTATCTTAATAGATAGCCTTTTTATTATTGTGCTTTATATTCTTTTACGATACCATCAATTAAGTTTTCAGGTACTGCTTCGTATCTTAAGAATGTACGAGCAAAACGTCCACTACCTTGAGTCATAGCTTTTAAGTCAATTGCATATTTTGTAATTTCTGCTTCTGGTACTTCAGCCATAATCACTTGGAAACCTTCTTTTTGTTCTAGACCTAATACTCTTCCTCTTCTCTTAGTAATATCTCCCATAATATCACCTACATAATCATCTTTAACTGTTACATCTACACGATAAATAGGTTCTAAAATAGTCGGTCTTAAATTAGGAACAGCATTTCTCCAAGCAAGGTTTGCAGCAAGTCTAAATGAAATTTCATTTGAGTCAACTGGGTGATAAGAACCATCATATAAAGTACATTTAACACCTACAACTGGGAATCCTGCTAAAGGACCTTTTTCAAATGTTTCTCTTAAACCTTTTTCTACAGCTGGGAAGTAGTTCTTTGGAACTGCTCCACCAAAGATTTCTTCAGCGAACACAAATTCTTCTTCAGTTGGTTCAAAACGAATGAATACATCACCAAATTGTCCTGCTCCACCTGATTGTTTTTTATGTCTACCTTGAGCTTCGCCTTTAGCTCTAATTGTTTCGCGATAAACTACTTTTTGGTCATATGTATCTACTTCTACTTTGTAAGTATTTTTCATACGCTCTAAAATATAACCAATATGAGTAGTTCCTTGACCACCAATTAACAATTGTGCAGTTTCAGGATTTCTTACAGTTTCAAATGTTTCATCTTCTAACTTTAATTTATTTAATGATGATGATAATTTATCTTCATCTTGACGATTCTTAGGTTGAATTGCCATATATAGAATTGGTGTAGGATGTTCAACTGCTGGATATTTAGTAAATACTCTTTTATCACATAAAGTCATTGAGTTTCTTAACTCATCCACTTTTGCAACACATACGATATCCCCAGCTGGAGCTTCACTTACAGAAATTTGAACATTACCTCTCATTGAAAAGATGTTAGAAATTTTAATATCTTCATTTAAGTTAGCAACTTTAACTTCAAAGTTTTCTTTTAAAACGCCACTCTTAACTTTCATAAATGAAATCGTACCTGCAAATGGGTCTACTGTCGTTTTGAAAATTTGTGCACTGAATGGTTCTGATTCTAGTGATTTTCTTACTATTTCTTTTCCATCTTGGTCAAAAGCTTGATATTCTCTTCCCCCTGCAGATGGTAAATACTTAACAACCATATCAAGTAATGTACTAATACCTACATGATTTTCAACACTAATAACACCTACTGGGAAAACATCTCCCTTTTTAGTTCCAGAAAGTAATCCTTTACGAACATCATCTGGAGTTAATTCTTCACCAGAGAAATATTTCTCTAATAACTCTTCACTACTTTCCGCAACTTTCTCTAAAAGTTGTTCATATAATTCTTCTACACGATCTTTTTTATCATCATAAGCTACATCATCGTGGTATTTTCCATCTTTAAAAATTCTTGCTTTTTTTGTAATTACATTAATATAACCATCAAAGTTAGCACTTTTACCTAAAGGTAAACTAAATGGAATTGCATTATCAGAAAGTTGTCCTTTGATTTCTGCTAGTACATCTTCAAACTTAACATTTTCTTTGTCCATCTTTGTAAGGATAATTAATGTTGGGATATTTCTCTTTCTTAACTCACTCCAACATGCTTCAGTTCCTACTTCAACACCACTTGATGCATCTACTAGTAAAATAGCTCCCTCTACAACCGATAATACATTTTCTAAATCTCCGATAAATTCTTCAGAACCTGGAGTGTCAAGAAAGTTAATTTTATGGTCTTTCCACTCTAATGGCAACAAACTTGAGATTAAAGAAGTTTGACGCGTTTGTTCTTCTAAAAGATAATCACTTACTGTATTTTTCTTATCAACACTACCTTTTTTACCAATAGCTTTTGCTTCAAACAGCATTGCCTCAGTTACTGAAGTTTTTCCTGAGTTTAAGTGTCCTAAGATTGCAATATTTTGAATGTGATCACTTTTGTATTGCTTCATATATTTCCTCCTTATAGTTATTTCACTTTTAATATTATACTATAAAACGCTTTTAATTTCCACTGTTTTAAGAAAAAAAATAAAAATAGTTGTGTATTAAACACAACTATTAATTATCAATATATAAAATACCAACACATTGAGGACCACAGTGAGTACAAATTGTCGCCCCTGCAAGTGTAGTATAAACATTTTTATAACCAATTTTCTTAAGCTCTGCTACTAAGTAATCTACCCAATCACCATATGAAGAATAAGTTACAAAGATGGCATCTTGGTCAGCTGTAGGAAAAGCATTCTCAGCATCTAATAACATTGAGTTAATTGATCTTTTAAAACCAATTGGTTTTCTAGCAACTTCTAAAAGACCATCATTAACTTTAATAACAGGTTTAAATCTAAACGCAGCAACTGCATATCTTACAACAGCAGAACATCTTCCCCCTTTTTGCATATACTCTAAAGTATTTAAAGTGAACCGTGTCTTAACATTAGGAACTAATTCTTTAACTTTGTCTCTTATTTCCTTAGCACTTAAGCCTTGGTCACGATACTTAATAATCTTTAAAACTAAAAGTCCAACTCCAGTTGATAAATTTTCGCTATCAAATAAGAAAATTCTTTCTTCATTAGGATCAATTTCTCTTGCAGCTGTTAAAGCAGTAGAATAGGTGCTCGATAATTTACTACTAATCCCCGTATAAATAATATCATATCCTTCATCGTAATATTTCTTGAATACTTTATAAATCCATAAAGGTGATGCTGCTGCCGTTTTTGGATAAATACCTGTCTCTTCAGTATAAGCAAACATTTTTGTACTATCCATTTCATAATAATCTTTATATGTGTTGTCCCCTAAAATTACATAGATAGGAACAATTTCTATATCATGTTTTTCATAAACTTCTTTTCCTAAATCACTAGTACTATCAATAATTATTTTTATTTTTCTCAATTTTCTCCCCCTTTTCTTTCGCTACATATTGTATTATAACAAAAATCACAAAAATATTAAAGTCTTTTGTTTAAAAATTTTTACTTATATATTTAATCAAAGAATAAAAAGTTGTGTTTAAAGCACAACTTTTATTTATATATGTATACTATACCAATTGTTTCTGGGCCACAATGCGTGCTAATTGTCGCTCCAGTAGTAGCAGTTAGTACTTTTTTAAAACCTATTTTCTTTAGTTTTTTTGCTACAGAATCTACATGACGACTAGGAGTTGAATATGCTACATATGCAATATCTGGATCTACTCGTTCAAAATCATTCTCACTATCTAAAAGCATAGCTTTTAATGCTCTTTTATAACCGATTGGTTTTTTTATAACTTCCAAAGCACCATCAATAATTTTAATAATCAGTTTTAATCTCAATGTTGCTGCTGCATATCTTACAAGAGCAGAACATCTACCACCTTTTTGTAAATACTCTAAAGTGTTAATTACGAATTGAGTATTTACCTTATTAGCCATCTCTTGAATTTGTGTTTGAATTTCTTTAGCACTTAAACCTTTTTCTTTTAGTTTTTGAGCTTTTAAAACTAAAATACCAATTCCTACCGAAACGTTACCGCTATCAACTAAGAAAAATCTTTCTCCCTTTGGATCAATTTCTTTAGCAGCTGATTGAGCTACAGAAAACGTTGCAGAAATTTTACTACCAATGCCAATATAAAGGATATCATATCCTTCATCATAATACTTCTTAAAAACATCATAAACTAAAGCAGGCGATGCTGCAGCAGTTTTGGGATAAATGCCAGTTTCTTCAGTAAAAGCATAAATTTGTTCTGTATTTATTTCATAATAATCTTGATAAGTAGTTTCATCTAAAATTACATAAATCGGAACAACATCAATATTTAATCTCTCATAATACTCTTTACCTAAATCACTTGCACTATCTACAATTAATTTAATTTTCCTCATTTTTTTACTTCCTTTGCCTAGTTTAATTATAACTTTAATTAGAGGAATATCAAAGTTTTTTGCTTAAAAAGTTATACCTAACATTTTCAATAGCTTTCCATAAAGTAGTTAGCCTTCCATGAAAAGCTTCTAAATTTTTATACTCTATCTCAAATTTTCTCTCTTGTTCTTCTTGAGTTAAAGCATAATTGTAATTTTTAAAACATTGGTGCACAATATGATTTCTTCTTTTGGTAATTGTGAACAGAATATCATAATCTGCCTTCTTAAAAAGTCGTTGTTCCTTCTCTCTCTCTCTAATCAAATAAATAATTTCTCCTAAAGGTAAAACTTCTACTTTCTTTAAATTGTCGCTAAAACTCCCATCTTCCATATAAGCATAAATCATTTTCAGATCATACTCAATACGCTGACAATATTCAATAGTTTCACCGATTAAAATATAAAAGTTTTCTAACCTCATAGTAATTCCTTTGCTAACATCTCTTTTATATAATCAGTTACTTTAACTAATTTCTTTTCTTTTAAAGAAAAAGCAAAATATTTATCTTTAAGAAAATCATTTATGACAACATTATACTTTTCTTTTCTTAAAATATCCTTAGAATGCAAATAAGTTGCAGAGTAGTATTGATTCAAATAATTATTTAAAGTATTACGATCTATTTCTATCTTATATAAATAGTTAGAAAAAGGATTAATCTCATACAAATCAGATTCAGTAATTTCACTACCTTCAATTAAAGGAAAAGCAATACTTCTAATTGAACCATAGTTTAATAAAACAAAATCTGCTTCTTCTTTATTCAATATATAATTGGTAACTTGCCTTAAAAACTCTTCTTTAAAATAATTGTTTTTAACCCTCCCAACAACCTTCCATAAATCTTTATTAGTTCTCATATAATCTGAGATTATCTCTTGATATTGATGATATATATTATGAGGAAGTCCTAAAGTATTAAGATTATTTACCTTGCTATCAACAATTTTCCTTCTTTTTAAAACAAGCTCAATTACTCCTAAATATTCTCCATAACCACCTGAAGATAAATTAATTAATTTATGCTTATTTTTTGTAAAGGTATAAGCAAATACTTCATGAGTATGAGAAGTTATTAAAACATCAACTTTTTCTTTATTATTAAAATAACAAAGTTGTTGCTTCAAACTATCATCACTACTATGAGATGAAACAATAACTAAATCACATTTTTCTTTTTTTCTTAAACGATAACTATATTCTCTAATTGTCTCTAACTCATCAGTAACAACAATTTGGCTTGCTATTTCACTTGTAAGATCATCTTTCTGTTTTTCACCTAAAGTAGCAATAATTCCTACTTTTAAATTTCCTATTTCTTTAACTGTATAAGGAGCAAACATTAACTCGTTATCCTTATTATATACATTTGCTAAAACAAAAGGAAATGAAGCTTCTTTTTCTAAAGTTTTAAGTTTATCAGCTAAGGCAAGTTCATGATTTCCTAAACCTAAACAAGTAAGATTTAAAGAATTGAAAATTAAATTAATTACTTTACCTTGCGTTAACTTAGAAAAATAAGTTCCAGAATAAATATCCCCACCTGCAATAATAATTGAATTAGGATTTTTTTGAATTTCTTCTCTTAAATAACTAGCCGTTCTTAGAAGGCCAGCTGATCTTCTTGATTCTAAAATAACACCATGTAAATCACTGATGTTATAGATATTTAATTTTGTATATCCCATCGCTAACCTCCTTTTATTTTTAAAATATTATAATATCCAATAACCGTTTTCTAAAACACTTTGCTTTACAGCGGCTACTAAATAATCTCTAAATAAATCCCCAGTAAAATCAGGATTTGCTCCATTTTCTAAGAGATAATCTTTATAAAACAAATAGTCTATTGTAGCTATTGTATATAGTTCATCATCTACTAAATTATCATAATTTAAACCATCTCTAATAGCCATTGGATTAGATCCTCTAAGTCCTTTAATTTGGCTTCCAGTTAAATTCGTCTTAATAATCGTATTTTCAAACGGCATGATCCTAAAGATATTATCATAAAGCACATCAGTATTAGCTCTAATTGGAAAAGCATCTCTTCTAATACCACCTGTATTGATTATCGCAAAATCAGTGTCAGCAGTTTTTTGTAAGACATTAACTGCCCAAGTAGTAGCTTCTTCACGGTAAATATCTACTTTTGCTTGGCCTAACACTTCTTCTGATATATCGATTACATCTTGATAGTTTTGATACAAATCTAAAATCTTTTGATCTTCTTTAGAAAAAGTAGCTGTTTTGATATTCTCTGCACTTATATCAGTAACCTTCTTATTATCCCTATCATAAACAACTTGAATCTTCCCAACATACCTACCACTAGATCCTGATTGAACAATTGCTAGTGGAACATCATTACTTCTTCTTTGCTCAGCCGCATAATAATAATGCGTATGACCATTAAAGACTAAATCAACTCTTTGATTTCCACTTAAATTAGCAATTGCTTCATTAATTGGACTAGTATCATTGTGAACAGAAACTACTACAATTTCACATTCATGCTCTCCTCTTA
The DNA here is from genome assembly GCA_035377365.1 of Bacilli bacterium. Taxonomy (GTDB): domain Bacteria; phylum Bacillota_I; class Bacilli_A; order ML615J-28; family CAG-698; genus DUNF01. Next base: position 6,188 of record DAOSSK010000008.1, on the reverse strand, counting down.
ATATTGGTGCATATAATTTAATTGCTTCTAACTCAGAAGTAAACTGAAAGTTCTCTACAAAATTTCGCGAAATATCAGATTCTAATCCTAAACCAATTAAACCAATAATTCCAATCTTTACCCCTGATTTCTCTACAATATGATACGGCTTTACAAAACTTGCAAGCTCTCCAGTTCTTAAGTCTTTAATATTAGCACCAAGAAATGCAAAATCTGCTTCTCCGTTTTCTTGTTCCCCATCTACATAACGAGCTATATGTTTTTCACCCCAGTCGAATTCATGATTTCCTAAAGCCATAGCTACAAAACCTGCCTCATTCATCGCCTCAACAACAACCCTACCTCTTGTCATACTACTTAAAGCTGTTCCTTGAAACATATCACCAGCTGATAGAATAATAGATTTTTCTTGATTTAAACTTTTTAAATAATGAGAAATAGCTGCAAACCCTGGAGCACCTTTACCATCATTAAACATAGCCCCATGAAAATCATTTAAACTATAAAAGTCTAAAGTAACTGAGCCCACTGGTGTTGTCCCATTACCCCCATTTCCATTATCTGGTTTACAAGTACATCCACCTAAAATAAACCCAAATACTAATATTAGTAATAATAAACTTAATCTTTTAATTCTTTTCATATTTACTCCTTATTGAAACTTAATTTGTTTTAATTTTAATTTATTTATAAACTCTAGTTCGTGAGAAACGATAATCAATGTTCCAGGATACTCTGCTAAAGCATCAAACAATGCCTTTTTCATAATCTTATCTAAATGGTTAGTAGGTTCATCCAAAATCAAAAAGTTTGATTCTTCTAAAGTAAGTTTAGCTAATCTTACTCTTGCACCCTCACCACCAGATAATTCTCTCATTGACCTAAAAACTAGCTCGCCAGTAATCCCAAATCTAGCAAGTAGACTTCTAATTTGTTCATTATCCATTAAAGGATAATCTAGCCTAATATAATCAATTGCATTGATATCTTTCGGCTCTTCTATTTGAGCAAAATAAGAAACTTTATTTAACGGGTTAACATCATACGACCCACTTACTTTAGGAATAATATCCAAAATTGTTTTTAAAAATGTTGTTTTACCAATTCCATTTTTCCCTAAAATCGCAATTCTATCCCCAAAAGCAAGCTTCATATTAATATCTTTTAAAATAGGATGGTCATAACCTATACTTAAGTTTTTTACTTCCAAAGCATTCATATTAAATGTTCTTGTAAACTTAAATTTAAAATTTAAATCTTTATAAACAACAGGTTTTTCTAACCTTTCCATTTTTTCTAATTGTTTTCTTCTGCTTTGCGCTCTTTTAGTAGTTGTAGCACGAACAATATTTTTCTTAATAAATTCTTCTTGCTTTTTGATTTTCTCTTGTTGTTTTAAATAAGCTTTTTCATACTCTTTACTTCTCATAGTTTTTAAATTTAAATAATCTAAGAAGTTTCCTTTATATTTAGTCATTACTCTATTTTCTAGTTCAATAATATAATTACTTACATCATTTAAAAACTGAAAGTTATGACTAATTACAATATAAGCTTTAGGGTAGCTATTTAAAAACTTAACTAACCATTCAATATGAACTTGATCTAAAAAGTTAGTTGGTTCATCTAATAACAATACATCTCTTTCTTCTAAAAGCATTTTAGCTAAGAAAACTTTAGCTCTCATTCCTCCAGATAATTTCTTCAAAGGAAAATCTAAAGGGATTTGCACACCTAAACCTAAAAGAATATTATCGATTTTCTCATTAATCTTATAGAATCCTTTTTGAAGCAATTCTTCCTGGATAAAATCAGCTTGTCTTGAGTTTTTTTCTAATTCTATTCCTAAACTAATATCATGATAAATTTGATTTAACTTTTCTTCTCTTAAAAACAAATCTTTATAAACTTCGTTTAAATATTCTAAAACTGTTATATCACTGTCAACTTCCAAAAACTGATCTAAATAGCTAAAAGTAACATGATCTTGCCAAATAATTTCTCCTGAATCGGGAATTAATTTATGTGCAAGCAATTTTAAAAGAGTAGATTTACCAGTACCATTAGCTCCTAAAAAACCAATATGTTCTCCCATTTCTACTTTCAAATTTAAGTTATTATATAATGCTTGATCTCCATAGGAGAAGTTTAAATCTCTAACCTCTAGTATACTCATGTCTTTTACCTTATATTATATTTTATCATATTTACAATCTTTTTACCATTAAAAAACAGACATTTATAAATGTCTGTTTATTTTAGCTTTTCTCTTAATAACTCTAATGCTTTTTCTAAAGCTAAACTTCTATTTGCTTTCACTGACTCAATTGTTTCTTCTATATAAACATCAGGTACAATTCCTTTATTAGTAAAGTCAGTACCATCTAACATCAAACACTGTCTTGTGCAAATTCCTAACCTACCGCCACTTTCTAAATAAATGTTTAGAGGCTGTCCTGTTGAACCATAACTAGGGGTTCCTACTATAGCAGCATTAGTATGTCCTCTCATCATAATTAAAAAATCTTCAGCAGCAGATGCAGTAACTGCACTTATTACTATCATTACTGGAACTTTTAATAACCCAGGTATATCATAACTTAATTTGTTTCTATCTTCTTTATAGTATTCATGTTTAGGAATTTTCCAAAGTTTCTCAAAATATTCTATATTCTCTACAATTTCCATATATTCTTCATATGTTTTTGAAAAAACAGTATTCTTACTCCAAGCTTTATAACTAGCAATATGAACTTGGGTTTTACTATAATCTATTTCAAATTCTTTCCCAATAAATAAAGCCGCTAAAGCTCCACTATAATAACCATTACCCCCACTGTTTTGAGAAATATTAATAATAATTCCTTTAGCTTTTTTAAGAAATTCAAAATTATCATATAACTCTTTTGGAAGTTCGTTATTCATAAATGTATCAATTGTAATAATCATTATTCCATCTTTAGTAATATTTAATTTGAAAGATTTAAATTCTTTTAATTCGCCTTCAATATAAACATTTCTATTTTTACTATATACTTGTTTATTTTTAGTTCTTTCTAAAACAACTGTTTCAATTTTTCCTTCATATTCTAGTTCAAATTCTACTTCAGAATTAAGTGCTCCTCTTAATAAGTGGTTATTTATTTCCCAATAATTACTCTCTGGTTTTTCATGCCAAATATAAGGAAAGATGTTATTCTCAATATATTCTTTTATCGGAATACCAGAAAATTTTTTAATAATGCTGAAAGGTTTTACTAAATCTTTAACACTATCATCAACACAATCAATAACTATTTTTCCTTCAATAAAATCTGTACTAATTGGTAAATAAGAAAAATATTGTGGATCTTTTTGTACTTCTTTTGGAAAGTAAATAAAAGTATGACCATCTTTCAATTTAGAAATGAATCTTGAAAGTTCCATATAATACTCATATAAGTTTTTAGTTTTTAAAACTCTTTTTAATGCTTGTTTATATTCTTCATCCCAGTTAACTTTATCATTAATTTTATTCCAAAAAGCAAAATTATATTCTGCTTCTTTCCAAATTAAAGACAATTCATAAATTTTTTGTTCATCGCTAATATTTTTCATAAATACCTCCGATACAAATCTATTTTATCATATCTATTTCTTTTAGTCTATAAAATAAAAAAACAGATTCATTAATGAATCTGTTTAGTATTTAAAGAAGTTCTTCTACTTCTTTAGTAATCTCTAAAAGTCTTGCTTTTGTTGGCTTATGAAACTCACGGAATGATGAAAGTTTTTCGTGTCCGATACTTTCTAAAATACCTTCGATTTCTTTAACTCCTTCTCCACCCCAACCATAACTACCAAAAGCAATATACTTTTTATTTACTGGTTTTAAACCTTTTAAGTAACTTAAGAAACCTGCCATTTTACTTAAAATAGTAGAGTTAAATGTAGGTGCACCAATTGCAAGATATTCTGCTTCCATTACATAAGTAATTAGTAAAGAAAAATCAGAATTGTTTACATCATACATTCTTACAGGTATTCCTTTATTTACAAAAGCTTCATAAATTGCTTTACCAATTGCTTCTGTACTACCATACATCGTCTCATAAATAATAACTGCTTCTTTTTTAGCTTTAGATGTAGTTAGGTCTTTATATAGATTTAAAATATCATGAATATGTTTAGTCCAAATAACACCATGAGATGTAGCTATCATATCCATCTTTAAATCTTTTACTGCCTCATATGCCCTATTTGCTTGTTTTGAATAAGGCATTACAATATTTGCATAATACTTTTTAGAGTGATGGATTAAAACTTCTAAATCATTCTCATAATCAAAAAGTTTTGATGTAGCAAAATGTTGTCCAAAGGCATCATTACTAAATAAAATCTTATCATATTCTGAATATGTAACCATACTATCTGGCCAATGTACTAAAGGAACTTGCACAAACTTTAAAGTCCTTTTACCAATATTTAAAGTATCATTAGTTTTAACACCTTTAATATTTAGTTTAACTTCATTAAACAAACTCTCTAATACTTTTGGACCAGTTGGAAATGATGAATAAATCAAAGCATTAGGTGCATATTTTAATACTTCCGCTAAAGCTCCGCTATGATCTAATTCCCCATGATTAGATATAATAATATCAATTTTCTTTGGATCGATAACTGATGAAATCCTAGCAATCATCTCTTCTTTAAAGGATTCCTTGACAGTATCAATCAAAACAACTTTCTCATCAATAATTAAATAGGCATTATAAGTACTGCCTTCTTCAGTTGTATAGCCGTGACTATCTCTCATCACCCAATCAACTGCCCCTACCCAATAAACATTGTCTTTAATTTTTAAAGCCTTCATTTTTATGCTTCCTCAAATTGATCTTTACCAACTCCGCATAGTGGGCAAACCCAATCTTCAGGTAAATCTTCAAAAGCAGTTCCTGGTTTTACACCTTGGCTCTCATCACCTAATTTTGGATCATATTCATATCCACATACAACACATACATATTTTTTCATTTTTGTTTTATAAACACATATTAACATATTAACTTTTTGACTATCTGTAAGAGGAATCTTTATTGTCTGACAATGTTTATCATTTATGTTTAATTGTGTTTTATCAGAAATTCGTTTAATATAGGACTTCCAATCTTCATCATTTGATGAAAGCGGAAATAATACAAATGCAATAATACCTATACTAGAATCTCCAGTATTCAATTTATAAATATCATGTATTATTGAATTAATATTTTTTGTTATGGGTCTATGCATATTTTCTATACCATCTACTCTCCAATTTGTATTAGGCGTTTTTAATTCTATTTTATATGATTTTTCACCTAGTCTGAACATAATATCAGCTCTTTTGGAGCTATTATCATATTTTGCTTCAACTACCACATTTTCCATTCCATCTAAAACAAGTGCATGTGCTAATTCAAACTTTAGCCACCCTTCAAATTTTGCTCTTTGTTTTAGGGGGATTATTAATAAATCTTTTCTTTTGTCTAATATTTTGCAAATTAAATCTCTTATTCTTTTTTCCATTATATAATACCCTTGTCCTCAATAATTAAATAGGCATTATAAGTACTGCCTTCTTCAGTTGTATAGCCGTGACTATCTCTCATCACCCAATCAACTGCCCCTACCCAATAAACATTGTCTTTAATTTTTAAAGCCTTCATTTTTATGCTTCCTCAAATTGATCTTTACCAACTCCGCATAGTGGGCAAACCCAATCTTCAGGTAAATCTTCAAAAGCAGTTCCTGGTTTTACACCTTGGCTCTCATCACCTAATTTTGGATCATATTCATATCCACATACAACACATACATATTTTTTCATATTCTTCTTACCTCCTATTTTCTATTATAATTTATTTTCATCGTTTTTGCAAGCAAGATACCATTTTACAGTCTCTTCCATTGCCTCATCAAAATCAGTTAACTCAATCTTAAAATCCCTAAGCATCTTACTATTATCATATTTATATCCTAAATTCAAATACCTAATATTATCTAGTGTATAAAGCTGAGGTCTCCCTGTAGCCTTAGCATATAAAGTTATAAAAATACATCCAATACTAATTAGCCACAAAGGATATTTACGTGGTTTCTTTTTATCTAAAACCTTAAATGTACTTGTCATTAAACGATCAATACTTACTTCTTCGCCAGTTGCA
>DAOSSK010000007.1:0-31677 GCA_035377365.1 Bacilli bacterium | reverse complement strand
ATTCTCTCTTTGATTTCTTTTGAAATCATTTGACCATCTAGTATTTGACTCATATCTTACTCCTTTTTTCTAATTATATCATTTTTTAATAAATAAGTCTTTATATTTGTTTTAAATTATCTTTTCAAAAACTTTATCTACAGGTTCTTTAATTACTAAAGTTGCAAGAAAATCATATGGTGTTTCTGATAAGTTTATAATAACAAAATTAGTCCCTCTAAAAAATTGAACCAAACCTGCAGCTGGGTTAACTGTGAGACTTGTTCCGGCTACAATCAAGGTGTCACAACGAGCAATATAGTTAATTGCTGTTTCAATATCATAATTATTTAAGGGTTCTTCGTATAATACAACTTCTGGTTTAACTAAACCGCCACACTTCTTACAATAAGGGACCGGTTGTGCATCTAAAACATAAGCTAAATCATACTTTTCTTTGCACTTCATACACTTATTACGATAGACACTTCCATGTAATTCTATAACTTTACTCGGGCTGCTACCCGCCATTTGGTGTAAATTGTCTATGTTTTGTGTTATAACCGCTTTTAGTTTTCCTTCCTTTTCTAGTTTAGCTAAAGCTATATGGGCATAATTAGGTTTTGCGTTAGGAAAGATCATTTTCTCTTTATAGAAAGTATAAAAAAGGTTGGGATCTTTTATAAAGCAAGAATGAGAAATAATGTACTCGGGTCTTAAGCTTTTATATTGACTTGAATATAAACCTGATGAACTTCGAAAATCAGGAATGCCCGATGCTGTAGATACTCCAGCTCCACCAAAAAAAACAATGTTTTTTGAACTTTCAATAATCTCTTTTAATCTTTCTATTTTATCCATAATTAACCCTCCTGTTTAATTATATCATATTTCTTTTAAATAATAAAAAAAGCATTAATTAGATATCTAATTAATGCTTATAATCTTATTTTTTATCTTTTTTAGCAATACTTCTTGCAATATGAATGCCATTTGCTCCAGCTTGAGCCAAACCTCTAGTTAGACCGGCACCATCACCAGCTACATATAAATTTTTAATCTTTGTTTCAAAATTACGATTTACTTCAGGACGAGCTGAATAGAACTTAGCTTCTACTCCATAGAACAATGTGTGATCACTAGCAATGCCTGGAGTGACATGATTTAATGCATCCATCATCTCAATAATTGATTTCATTGTATTATAAGGTAAAGCTAGTCCTAAATCTCCAGGAACAGCCTCTTTTAATGTTGGACGGATAAATCCTTCTTTAATACGTTTCTTTGTAGAGCGTCTTCCTCTAATAATATCACCATATGTTTGAACAATTACTGATCCTGAACTTAACATATTAGCAAGTGTTGCAACAGCATGAGCAAAATCATTTGGATTATTAAATGGTTTTTCAAACTCGTGAGAAACTAGTAAAGCAAAGTTAGTATTTTCTGTACCATATCTAATATCTCTAAATGAATGTCCATTACACAAAATTGCCCCGTTTTGGTTTTCCACAACAACGTGACCACTAGGGTTAGAACAGAAAGTTCTAACTGTTGTTCCAACACTTGAACGATAGATAAATTTACCTTCATATAAATGTGTATTTATATCTTCCATAACGATATTGCTTGTTTCTACGCGAACACCGATATCTACTTGGTTATTTTTAAATTTAATGTCGTGTTTTTGTAAGACTTCTTCAAGCCAACTAGATCCGTCTCTACCTACACCTAAAATGACATTATTACCATAGATCTCAGTTCCATCGCATAAAACAACACCAACACATTTATCATCTTCAATTAATAAATCGCCAACTTTAGTTCTAAAACGATAGTCGATATGGTTTGCCATTTCATCGCGAAAGTTTTTAAGAATTTGAATATTTTCTTCGGTTCCTAAATGTCTTACTTTACTTCTTAATAATTTTAAGCCAGCTCCTATTGCTAACTTTTCAATTTTTCTCACCTCAGATGTATAAGGATCAGTTATCTCTGGATTTGCACCATGTTCTAAGTTTAATTTATCAACATAATTAATTAATTCCATTAATTCATCATCATCTAAATACTCATTTAACCAACCACCAAATTCATTAGTTATATTATACTTTCCATCCGAATAAGCTCCAGCTCCACCAAAACCAGTTGAGATTGAACAACTTGGTTTACAGCCGTGATATCCGTTTCTATCTACTGGACATTTTTCAATTTTACCTTGTAAGATTGGACATTGACGATCATAAATATCATGTCCTTTATCAATTAGTAATACTTTATATTCTGGCTTTTTAAGCATCAATTCATAGGCACAGTACATTCCACTAGGGCCTGCACCTACAATAATACAATCATATTTTTTACTCAAAATCTTCACCTCTTGTTTTCATAACACGCTTTAATAAATTCTCCAAATAATGGATGTGCTCTATTTGGTCTTGATTTAAATTCTGGTCGATATTGAACAGCAATAAAGAAAGGGTGTCCTTTTAATTCCATTGCTACTGGTGTGCCTTTTTTAGAAAATCCACTCCAAACCAAATCACCATTTTTAAATTCCTCTAAATATTTTTTATTAAATTGATATCGATGGCGATATCTTTCACTAACTTCTGTCTTTTGATAAACATCATAAATACGAGTTCCATTTGTTATTTCAACTTCACTCGAACCTAGCTTCATCTTTCCTTCTTTTCTTAAAGTAATTACTGGCATTTTACAATCAGGATCAAGCTCTAAAGAATTAGCTTCTTTTAAATTTAAATTTGATCTTGCATATTCGATAATTGCAGCTTGCATTCCTAACGAAATGCCTAAAAATGGAATTTTGTTTTCTCTTGCGTATTTAATACTTAGCATTAAACCTTCAATTTTCTCTTGACCAAAACCATCAGGAATAATAATACCTTGATAAGCTTGTAATGTTTTCGCTACATTTTTCTCTGTTATTTTAGTAGAGTCAATTGCGTCAATCTTTACTTTAAGGGAGTTATTAAAACCACCATGTGATAAAGCTTCATAAACAGATAAATACGCATCTTTTAAAGATACATACTTACCAATTAAAGCAACTTTAACTTCTTCTTTTGAATTGTTTATTCTCGCAACCATTTGATCCCATTCTTTTAAATCAACTGGTTTTGTTTTTATTCCAAAATGATTTAGAACTAAAGTATCTAATTTTTGTTCTTTTAATAAATAAGGAACTTCATAAATAGACTTACAGTCAGGAACATCAATAACTTTCTCATCCTTTACGTCACAGAATAATGCAATCTTTTTCTTTTGTGATTCAGGAATTGGTCTATCTGATCTTAAAACAATAATGTCAGGAATAATACCAATTGATCTTAATTCTTTAACGCTGTGCTGAGTTGGTTTTGTTTTTAGTTCTTTCGCAGCTGTAAGATAAGGAACTAATGTTGTATGGATATAAGCTGTATTTTCATATCCTAATTCTCTACGAACTTGTCTTATTGCTTCCATAAAAGGAAGTGACTCAATGTCACCAACAGTACCACCTATTTCTGTAATAACGATATCTGCTTTAGATGTTTCCGCTGCTTCATAAATTAATGTTTTAATAGCATTAGTGATGTGAGGTATTACTTGAATTGTTTGTCCGTCAAATTCACCTCGACGTTCTTTTTCGATAACACTTAAATAAACTTTACCTGAAGTAACTGTTGAATGTTTAGATAAATTAATATCAATAAATCTTTCATAATGGCCTAGGTCTAAGTCTGCTTCTGCGCCATCTTCGGTCACAAAAACTTCGCCATGTTGCAATGGTGACATGTTTGTAGGGTCTACATTAATGTAAGGATCAAATTTTTGAATGAAAACTTTTAGACCTCTGTCTTTTAGTAATCTTCCTAAACATGCTGCATTTAGCCCCTTCCCTAAACTGGACACAACTCCTCCAGTTACAAAAATAAACTTAGCGCGACTCATTTTATACCTCCACCAAAAATAAAAAATAGCCCTCTTCTTTTAAGAGAACTATTTTGCTCTTTATTATTATATCAAATATTAAAACTTTTGTCTATAACTATTTTTAGAATTGTTTTTGATTATATAAGATCCTCAAACTCTTCGTCTTCATCTTCATCATAATCTTCATCATCTAAATCTTCGTATTCGTCATAATCTTCATCGTCTTCTTCTTCGTCATCTTCATCAATTTCATCAGAAATGTCGTCATAGATTACTTCGTCATCGCCTTCTTCGTCATCTTCTTCTAATACTTCATCTTCATCTTGAGCTAATAACTCTTCTTGCATTTCGTATTTTAATGCATCCTCAGAGAAAACTTCATCAACAACATCAATATATGTCTTATCTTGATTTAGTAGTTTAGAGTTTTGGCGATATTTCAAATCCCATAATCTTGTGCCTTCTAAGTCTTCTGCACAACAAATGAAATTACCACTTAACATAAAATCAATTTCAAATTGAATATAGTCTTGAGGATCTACTTTTTCAATTCCTTTTCTTTTAAATACTTCTGCAGCTATATTTACAATCGTATCTGGCTTTTTTGTTTCTTCTAAAATTTTTAAAGCTACATCTACCATTGACATATCTTCATAAATATTTTTATCTTTTTCCATCTTTTACTCCTCCTTTTAAAAGATTGTATACTTCTTGGTTAGTGCGATCTCCACTTAAAGGTGTGATTGTGACATACCCACGATTAACTAAATAAGCGTCGCTATTTTCTTTATTATCTAAAGCTAAGTTGCCGGTTCCTAATTGATAATATAATCCTTCTTTTTCTTCAAAATAAGTATCAAAACAAGTATCCCCTTGAACAGCAAGCTTAATTCCTTTTGGTTCTATCGGGAAATTTACATTATATACTAGAGCTTTATTCCAGTATTTTTCACTCAATAGTAATTTCATAACATCATCAAAATATTTTTCAAACCCTGTTAGTGATTTATAATTAGCCGATAGAGCAAAACCTCTTCTTTTGGTATAAGCAGCTTCTGTTGCTCCAGCTACAGTTCCAGAATAAAAAATATCAAAACCTAAATTATATCCTTTGTTTACACCAGATAGTACCAAATCAAAATCATATTTTAAATGATAGTGGGCAAAACGAACACAGTCAGCTGGCGTGCTATCAATAGCATATGCTTCAACTCCAGGAAAAAGATTTATTTTTTCAACACTAAATCCTCCCCTTACAAGTATTTTATGGCTTGTAGCCGATTGATTATATTTAGGAGCAACTACAAAAACTTCTCCGTATTTCTTAGCTCTTTCAACTAATCGTTTTAAACCTTCTGATTGAATTCCATCATCATTTACAATTAGTATCTTCAAGTTACATTAATCCTCCGTTTTCCTTTTTAAATTCTTTCAATCTAATATCTAATTCTTTTAAAATTAAATCAATTTCTTTTTCTTCTAATAATGTAGCTCCGCTTGCTTGCTTATGCCCACCGCCACGATAATTATTGGCTATATCGTCAATGGATACATATCTACTTCTAATTCTAACTCTAATTGTGCTATCATCTTGCTCTACAAATAAAACCCAAATTAAACTTCCTTTAATTGAGTCTAAACAATTAACTAGTGATGCGGCATCTTCAATAGTAATATTATACTGCTTTCTGATTTTTTTATCAATATAAAAATAAGCCACGCCATTTTCTGTTGTTTTAAAATTTAAATATAAATAACCCTCTAATTTTAAAACTTCCGAGTCTTTTAAATATAGAGCATTATATATTTTTTCAAAATCGATATCATAATCTAATAATAAGCTAGCTGCATTTAATGTTTGTGATCTAACATTGCTATATTTAAATCTGCCTGTATCAGTAACTATTCCTGTAAATAAAGCTTCTGCCCCTTCTTGTTCCATTTCTAAATTTTTCGGTGGATATAAAAAGAGGTCTACAATAATCTGTGCCGTTGCAGGCGCAGTAACGTCAACAAAATTAATGTCTGCATAATCATCAACAGGCAGATGATGATCAATTTTAATCGTTTCTTTTGCAAGATGAAAATATTTACTATCAATTCTTTCTTTAGTAGCTGTGTCTAAGACAATAACTAATGACTCTTGATATATTTCTGGTTTTAATTCTTCATCCCTCGGTTTTAAAAAATCTAAATAACTAGCTGAATCATTTGCAGGTGCATAGATCTTTTTCTTAGGAAAAGATGTTGTTAAGATATTTTTTAACCCCAAAGTAGAGCCAACACAGTCTCCATCAGGTCTTTGATGACCTAAGATAATAATACTATCATATTCTTTAATTTTCTTTAAAATTTGGTTTCTTGTTTTCTTCATTTTTTACTCCCTGCAACTAGTTTATTCAAATCTTTAATAATCTCCCTACAAACTTCAAAACTTGCAACTTTAGCTCCACTTGCAAGTAAGTGACCGCCTCCACCATATTTAACAGCAATTTGATTAATATTATGTTTTGACGAACGAAACTCACATAAAATTTGGTTATTTTCTGCATCTTCTACAAACATTGCCCAAACTTCAATTTCTTTAATGTTGGCCATGATGTTTACATAACCTCTAGCTATATTATGTGGCGTTAATCCATATGCTTCTACATCTTTTTTTGTTACTTTTAAATAAGCTACTTTGTGTTTACTAACTTTAAACTTATTTGTTAGTTTCGCTCTTAATTTAACACTGTCTAAACTTTCTTGATATAAGTTAGAATAAACGTTATCAATATCTATATCATATTCCATTAATTTAGATACAATATCAAAAGTTCTTGCTGTTGTTTTATCATATCTAAAACGACCACTATCAGTAACTATTCCTGTAAATAAATGTGTTGCTGCTTCCTTGTTCAGTTTCCAATCTAAATCTAAAGCTATTTGCGCAATAATCCCTGCACAACTTTCAAAACTAGTGTCTGTATAATTTAAATCACAATAATCCCTAACTGTATTGTGATGATCTATTTTTATAGAAAATTTTGCTTTTTTATAATTGTCATTTAATAACATCTCATCAGTAGAAGTATCTAAAACAAAAACTAAAGCTTTTTTATACAATTCGATATCTATTTCATCAGTTTTGCCCATAAAATCAAAACGCTCACTAGTATCACCAACTGCGTAAATTTTCTTTTTTGGATAATTTTCTTTTAAAATAGCTTTTAATCCTAATTGACTTCCCATAGCATCTCCGTCAGGATTAGCATGTCTTTCTATAATAATTAAATCGTATTGGATTACTTTTTCTTTTATTTGATTAAAGTTCATTGTTTTCTCCTTTATCTTCGGAAACTAATTCTAGACTTGAATTTAAGTGATAATGAATTGTTAGATATTTGTATAAACCATTACCAGCAATCCCTACTATTATACTAGTAACTAAAGATATTAATACTAATAATGCTCCAGACTTAAAAACCGCATCCCCTGTATGATATATAAGCATTACTACAAACAATTGTGTAACAATATGAAGAAAACCACCAATTACACTTATACCTACAAGCGAAGTTTTATCTTTTAATAATTTATGAGCTAAAAACATCCCAAAGAAACTAACTAGGCTGGCACTAGCTCCTATAATAAAAGAACTTATGCTTCCTAAAATCAATCCAACTACAACAGATTTTAATACAGTAATTAACAAACTTGTTTTAAAATCAAAAATATAAATAGCCAGTAATATAACAATATTAGCAAGCCCTATTTTAGCAACTGGTAAAAAGGGGAAAGCAATAACACTTATTGATTTATCAAAAAACGACAAAACAGCAGCCATTGCTACCATAATTGATGCTATCGCAAGTTCTTGAACTTTGTTTACTCTATTGTGAAGCATATAATCACCTTTCCTCATCTTCCCTTATTTTATCACAAATTATTGCTTTTTTTAAGATATTTGATATAATTTACATAAGGAGTTGATATTATGTGTATATTTTGTAAGATAGCTAATAAAGAAATTCCTTCATATATTATATATGAAGATGATAAGTTTTTAGCTTTTCTTGATTTATCTCAAATAACGATTGGACACACTTTAGTTGTCCCTAAAAAACACTTCGCAAATCTATTAGAGCTTGATGAAGAAACAGCCAAAGAAGCTTTAAATGTAACAAGGAAAGTAGCTTTATTATTAAAAGAAAAACTAAATGTTTTAGATTTTAATATTGTAAATAATTGTGGAGAAAAAGCAGGACAATCGGTCCATCATTTCCATATCCATATTATCCCAATTTACAAAAAAGGCGACCTTGAGTTTAATACTCAATCTAATAAATTAAGTGAAGCAGAATTTAAAAAATTACATAATAAAATAATAAAATAGGAAGTTTAATCTTCCTATTTTTATATACTAGAAAAATAAATTAATAATAAAGTATTAGCTAATATTCCTCCAGCAGCTAGATATAAAGACAACAAAGAAAATTTGTATTTCTTTTTAATCTCTAAAATAATCGCAATTATTAAGGCTACGCCTCCTAAAATTAGAGCAACAATAGGTACATATGGAATAAAGGCAACAACCATTAAACTTACACTGATGATTGTAAGAATAAAGTTAATAGTGTCAAAACTATTTTTTTCTCTTTTCCTTTTTTCAACAGTTGTGTATGCTTGTTCTTCTGCAACATTAACTTGTTCTGCTTCTTTTAATAAATTGCCACAAACATGGCAAAATATAGCGTCTTCTTGAACTTGTGTTCCGCACTTTCTACAATACATATCTTTATCCAATTTTATCTACCCTCATATAAGGTTTTAATACTTCTGGTACTTTAATTGTGCCATCTTCATTTTGATAGTTTTCTAAAATCGCAACTAGTGTACGTCCCACAGCTAAACCTGATCCATTTAATGTGTGAACAAATTCTAATTTACTATCTTGTGATCTTCTAAACTTAATGTTTGCTCTTCTTGCTTGATAATCTTCAGCATTACTAATACTACCAATTTCACGATATGTGTTTTGTGATGGAATCCATACTTCAATATCATATGTTTTACACATTGCAAATCCCATATCTCCGCTAGATAATACAACAACACGATATGGAAGTTTTAAAGCTTTTAATACCTTTTCTGATTCAGCAAGCATTTCATCTAATTCTTGATAACTATTATCTGGAGAAGCTATCTTAATTAGTTCAACTTTATTAAATTGGTGTTGTCTGATTAAACCACGAGTATCACGACCTGCGCTACCTGCTTCTGATCTAAAAGCAGTTGTGTAACTAGTTAATTTGATTGGAAGTTTCGCATAATCTAAAACTTCTTCTTTAAACATATTGATTGTTGGTACTTCTGCTGTTGGATTTAAATACCAATCACCATTACCATTTGCAATTTTAAAAGAATCTTCTGCAAATTTTGGTAACTGTCCAGTACCAAACATTGATGCTGCCGATACTATGTATGGTGGTATTACTTCTGTATATCCACTTTCTGCATGTAGGTCCATCATAAACTTAATTAAAGATAATTCTAAACGAGCTCCTAAACCTTTATAAATAGCAAATCTACTACCTGTAACTTTAGCTGCTCTTTCAAAATCTAAAATATCTAAAGCTTCTCCTAATTCATAGTGGGCTTTTGGTTTAAAATTAAACTTAGTTGGTTCCATAAACTTTTTGATTTCTTTGTTATAACTATCATCTGGTCCAATTGGTACAGATTTATGAACTAAGTTAGGAGTTGTAGCTAGATAGTTAAAGATTTTTTCATCTAACTCTTTAATTGCCTCATCCTTTGCTTTAATCTCATCTCCTAAAGAAGCAACTTCAGCTAAAACGCTACTTGCATCTTTTTTTTCTCTTTTTAAAATTCCTATTTCTTTGCTAGCATCATTTCTCATCTTTTTTAGTTTTTCTACTTCTGTAATTAAATTTCTTTTTTCATCATCTAATTTAATTACATCTCTTAAGTATGAAAAATCAGAACCTCTTTGATTTAGGTTTTTAATTACTTCTTCTAAGTTTTCTCTTAAGTATTTAATATCTAACATTTTCATGCCCCCTTAAATTTAGTTTATTTTAACTCTATAAGATATCTATTTCAACTAAAAAAAGCCATATTTCAACTTTTTAGTTTTTTTATTTTCTAAACTTAATTATACTATAATATCCTTGTTTTTGCAATCAATTATAAAATATTAAAAAGCACCCGAAGGTGCTTTTTCTTTATTCATATTCTACAAACAAATCTAGATCTGAATCTATGTCTGCTTCTGATTCTTCTTTTGGTAAGATTTCTATTGAGGCTACTTTTTGGTTTGCGTTAAGTGTAATAATCTTAGCTCCTTGAGTAATTCTACCGATTGTTAGAATTTGCTCTAATGGAACTCTAATAATAAAACCATAATTAGTAATAACAATTAAGTCTTCTTCAGATTCAACAGTCTTCATTGCTTTCATTTGACCATTTCTCTTATTAATACTTAAAGCTGTTACTCCTTTTCCGCCTCTAACTTGAGTTCTAAACTCTCGTACGCTTGTTCTCTTACCATAACCATTTTCTGTAACGATAACAATTTCATCATTTGGACTATTAATAATAGCCATACCAACTACTTCTTCGCCCTCTTCAACTAAAATGCCTCTTACACCTTGAGCTACTCTTTGCATTGGGCGAACATCATCTTCGCTAAACTTAATTGCTTTACCATTTGATGCTCCTAAAATAATGTTTTTATTTCCGTCGGTAATACCAACACTTAATAATTCGTCTCCTTCAACTAAATTAATCGCAATAATACCATTACGTCTAATGTTTTTGTATTCTTCAACTTGTGTTTTCTTAACTAGTCCTTGTTTTGTAGCAAAGAATAAGTAATCTGTTTCTTTAATAGCATCAGTATCGATACTTAAAACAGTTGCTAGTCTTTCATTATTTTCAAGTTTAAGTAAGTTTACAATCGGTGTTCCTCTAGCTAATCTATTAGCTTCGGCTATTTGATAAGCTTTTAAAGTATAAACTTTACCAAAGTTTGTAAAGAAGAATAAATCATCATGAGTTGAAGTATAGATAACTTTTGTAACTGCATCTGATTCTACCATTTTAGTTCCGATAATACCTTTTCCACCTTTGTTTTGTGTTTGATATGTATCTGATGTCATTCTCTTAACATATCCTCTTTCAGTTATAGTAATAATAACATCTTCAACTGGAATTAAATTTTCGTCTTCTAATCCTAAATCTTCAGCTAAACTAATTTCTGTTCTTCTTGGATCTTTATATTTTTCTTTTGTTTCTGTAATTTCTTTAATAATTAGTTCTTTTTTCTTTTGAGGATTTTGTAAGATTTCTTTGCACTCAGCAATAAATTTTTCTAACTCTACAAGTTCTTCTTTAATCTTTTCAACTTCTAAACTAGTAAGTCTTTGTAATCTCATATCAAGAATTGCTTTACTTTGCTCTTCGGTTAAAACAAATTTTTCCATTAAACGATTAATAGCAATTTCCCCACTCTTACTAGCTTTAATTACTTTCACAACTTCTTCAATGTTTGCAAGAGCAATAATTAATCCTTCTAAAATGTGAGCTCTAGCCTCTGCTTTTTCTAAGTCAAATTCTGTTCTTCTTCTAATTACTTCGTTTTGGTGAGCCAAATAACATTCTAAAATTTCTTTTAAATTTAAAGTTTTTGGTTGTCCGCCATCTAGAACTAACATATTGGTACTAAAAGTAGATTGAAGTTGTGTGTGTTTAAATAAATTATTTAAAACAACACCCGAATTAGCTCCTCGCTTAAGTTCAATTACAATTCTTAATCCATCTCTAGTAGATTCATCTCTTAAATCTGTTATATCTTCAACTATTTTATCTTTAACAAGTTTAACAATTCTATCTACTAAAAGAGTTTTATTTACAGCATAAGGAATTTCAGTAACAACAATTTGTTGGCGATCACGACCTAAATCCTCATAATGTGTTTTAGCTCTTACTACTAAAGATCCTTGTCCTGTTTTATACATTTCACGAATAGCAGTTAGACCCATTAAGATTCCTCCTGTTGGGAAATCTGGTCCTTTTACATATTCCATTAACTCTTCAACTGTAATCTTTGGATTTTTAACTACAGCTAGTAAAGCATCCATTATTTCTTCTAAATTGTGTGGTGGAATGTTTGTAGCCATACCAACAGCAATACCTGTTCCACCATTAACTAACAAATTAGGAAAACGAGATGGTAAAATTACAGGCTCTGTTTCTGTACCATCATAGTTATCTTGGTAATCTACTGTATTCTTGTTTAAATCACGCAATAACTCCATACTAATTTTGCTCATTCTTGCTTCAGTATAACGCATAGCAGCTGCTTGAGCACCACCAATTGAACCATAGTTTCCTTGCCCTTCAACTAAAGGATATCTAAAACTAAAATCTTGAGCCATTCTTACCATCGCATCATAGATTGCTAAGTCTCCATGTGGGTGATATTTACCCATAACATCCCCAACAATTCTTGCAGATTTCTTATATGGTTTATCTGAATAAAGTCCTAATCCGTGCATTGCATAAAGAATTTTTCTTTGAACTGGTTTTAATCCATCTCTTACATCTGGTATTGCTCTTGAAACAATAACGCTCATTGCATAACTCAAAAATGAGTTTTTCATTTCTTTTACAATATCAATGTTTTTTACACCACCTTTATGATGGTATTGTTTTTCGCTACTTGTTTCTTCTTCAATTGGGCTCTCTATATCAATAATATCTTTTTCCATAAGAGTCCTCCTATACGTCTAAATTCTCTACGTAGATAGCGTTGCTTTCGATAAATTCTCTTCTTGGTGCAACATCGTCACCCATTAGCATGCTAAATACCGTATCAGCTACAGCAACATTATCTAGTTTTACCTTTAGTAGTGTTCTAGTTTTAGGGTCCATAGTTGTTTCCCATAATTGATCTGCATTCATCTCACCTAAACCTTTGTATCTTTGAATATTTGGCTTAGCATTAAATGTTTCTAAAACATCTTGCAATTCTGCTTCGCTATATGCATATTCTATTCTTTTACCATAACTTACTTTATATAAAGGAGGTTGAGCAATATATACATACCCAGCTTCAATTAAAGGTCTCATATAACGATAGAAGAAAGTTAATAATAGTGTTCTAATATGGGCTCCGTCAACGTCGGCATCGGTCATAATAACTACTTTATGATATCTTACACTTTCAATATCGAATTCTTTTCCAATCCCTGCACCAATTGCTTGAATCATGGAGATAATTTCGTTATTACTTACAACACTCGCTTTGGTTGCTTTTTCTACATTTAACACTTTTCCTCTTAAAGGTAGAATTGCTTGAAATTCTGCGTCTCTTCCCATTTCTGCACTGCCACCAGCAGAGTTACCTTCGACAAGATATAACTCACTTATTGTTGGGTCTTTAGAACGACAATCACTTAACTTAGAAGCAAAGCCTATTGTTTCAAGTGGGCTTTTACGAGAAGCTTCTCTAGCTTTTTTAGCAGCCAGTCTAGCTCTTGATGATTCTAAAGCTTTATTAATAATTTCTTTTCCTGTTTCTGGATTTTCGTCTAAATATTGTTCTAATTGATCACCTAAGATTTGCGATACGATTCTTCTTGCATCTGCATTTCCTAATTTAGATTTTGTTTGTCCTTCAAATTCAGGCGAAGGGTGTCTTACGCTAACAATCGCAGTTAGTCCTTCTCTTGCATCGTCTCCAGTTAGCGACTCTTTCTTTTTGAAAAGACCTATCTTTTTACCATATTGGTTAATGATTTGCGTTAACCTAGTTTTAAATCCTTCCTCATGAGTTCCACCATCCGGTGTATTAATGTTATTTGCATATGAGTGAATACGGCAAGTTTCATCATCTGTATATTGCATTGCGATATCTACTTCTACATTATCTACTTTCCCTGAAAGATAAATAATTTCATTATGAATTGGTGTTTTACTTTGATTTAGATATTTAACATATTCAATAATACCATTATCGTATTGATATGTATTAGTCCTAACACGATATGGATTACGAAGGTCTATTAATGTCAGTTTCAAACCTTTGTTTAGAAAGGCTGATTGTTGCAAATGAGAAGCTAATGTCTCATAATCAAATTCTGTTCCTTCTTTGAAGATTGTTGAGTCTGGTTTAAAAAGTACTACAGTTCCTGTTTTATCTGTAATTCCAATTCTCCTAACATTATATAGTTTCTTCCCGCGACCATATTCTTGTTCATATACATAACCATCTTTAAATACAGTAACTTTTAGCCATTCACTTAAAGCATTAACTACTGAAGCACCAACTCCGTGTAATCCTCCAGAAACCTTATAACTCTTTCCACCAAATTTACCTCCAGCATGAAGAACAGTAAATACTGCCTCTAATGCTGATTCTCCTGTCTTTGGATGGATATCTACCGGTATACCTCTACCGTTGTCGGTTACAGATATTGATCCATTTGGTTGAATCTCAACTTCAATATGATCACAATAACCAGCTAAAGCCTCATCAATTGAGTTGTCTACTATTTCTCTAACTAAGTGGTGTAGTCCAGTATCGCTAGTACTACCAATATACATGCCTGGTCTAGTTCTAACCGCTTCTAGACCCTCTAATATCTGAATATCGGAGCCACTATACTGTGAATTTAATCTTTTATCATCACTCATCTTATTATTCCCTTTCTATTTTAATAATATTACTATTTTCTAATAATGTTTCATATATTGAATCAATTGTAGTTGTAGTAATAAATATTTGCTTGTTTTCTTTAAACAATTGCATAATTTGATTTTGTCTTTCTTTATCTAATTCACTAAAAACATCATCTAAGATAACAATGTTGTCCATTCCTAATTTATCAAACAATTTAGCAAGTCCTAACTTTAAAGCTATGCTTGATGTTCTTTGTTGGCCTTGTGAAGCAAAAGATGCTGCATCTTTGCCATTTATTTCAAAAACAAAGTCGTCTTTGTGTGGTCCAAGCCCTGTAGTTTGCAAATACAAATCTTTTTTAAGTTGTCGAAAAGTTTTCAACAAAAACTCTTCGTTTTCCACATTTGGCATATATTTTAATTCTGTTTTTTCGGTTTCATTAGAGATAGTTAAACTAATTTTTGCCACCTCAGGATTCAACATTTCAATAAATTTTTTTCTTTCAGTAATTAAATTAATTCCATATTTTACTAAAGCTTCTGAGTAGATTTTTAATACTTCTAAATCTTGTTCGCTTGCGTTCGGCTTCTTTAATAATTCGTTTCTATTCTTCAACACTTTATTATAATTAGATAGATCTTTTAAATACTTGTTATTAATTTGGCCTAAATAAACATCAAGAAATCTTCTTCTTTGGGGCGAATAACCTTTTATCAACTCAGAATCATCGGGTGAAAACATAACAACTCTAAATGTTCCTATATAATCACTCATTTTTTTAATCACATTATTATCAACTAGCAATCTTTTGCGTAATTTATCTAACTCATACGACAAAAGCACACTATGACTTCTCTCTTTGTTTATAAATTCTCCTTCTAAAACATAGTATGGTTGATCATGTTGAATTAAAAGAGAATCACGGCTTGCTTTATATGATTTAGTAAGACTTAAACAATAAATAGCTTCTACTAAAGAGGTTTTACCAACTGCGTTTTTCCCTACTATTATATTAACACCAGGTTTAAAATTTATTTTTTTATCTTTATAACAACGAAAATTGATTAACTTTAATTTTTGTATATAAAACATTTTTTACTCCACTACTTATATTTAAGCTTTATATCATAAAAACAACAAATTTATAATAAAAACCTCATCAAAATCATAGCTTTTACCTATTTTTGTTGCTTGGATAATACATAGATATTATACCATATTTCAGCCTATTTTTAAAGACTTTTTTGAAAATCTTTCTGATTATATTTTTTAAGCCAAAAAACTCGCTTATTTTCGGTTTAGGTGCGTTTTTCTATAAAATATCAGTTTAATTAAGTCTTTTGTTTAAAATTTGTTTAAGTTGAAATATAAAACTTAAAAAACTAATAGTTTCTTTGTTTTAATAATATATTTAGTAGTTAGTCATGTGTGCTTCTTTGCATAATGTTGTTTTTTCTCCAATTCTATTGAAATTAATCTTTAGAGATCAATAAGTTATTAAAAAAAACAACCTGTTTTTTGCACGCATATATAAAATTATTTCAAATTTAAATGTTTTTGGGTGATAGTTGAGATGGTTTTGTGTATTCTTATATTGTTTATACTAATAATAAAGGCAGGTTTTTGGTCTGAATATATAAGTTTACTTAAAGAAGCGATTCACATAAGCTTTTTCGGTATGATTTTATGCGTAAACAGCACTGTTTAATCATAGAAAAAGTCAATTTTTTAATAATTTTAAAAATTTAGTCAATACATGAACAGATTTATGTGCCAAAATTAAAAAAAATAAGCTATTAACAATCTTTTTAGTTTAATATTTGATAGTTTTATTTTAAAACTAAAGATTTTTCGTTTTTCGGACTGTTTTTTGAGTTTTTTTGCATCTGAAATGATTATTTAGCCTGTTTTTTTTGCTGTTTTTTAGTTTTAAGACGTGTAAAAACGCAAATTTTACAGTGTTTTTGCTTGAATTTCTAATTTAAACTTATATAAAAAGGCTCAAAAAAGGAGGGTTAATAATTAAATTATCTTTTTTGTTTGTTTTTCTCGACTCAACGCCCCAAAAAACATACATTTTTTTAAATTTTTATGGTTTTATGTATTGCTTTTTGGCATTTTTTTGTGTATAATGAAGTCAACAAGTTAAGAAAAAACAAAAAAACTTGTTTTTTTAAATAATTCGGCGTATGGTTTTATGTATAACCGTAAAACCATATATATGGGTTTATGGCTATATGTATAATTTGGGCATATTTAATCATTAAACATCTCAAATACGACCAAAAACCCATTTTCGCAACCTTTCAAATTTCGTTTTTAAGCCTTTTTAATCTCCGACCTTAATAAATACTTTACTACAGGGTAAAAATTGAGCTTAAATTAAATTCAAAATGTTTTTTGCGGTGCTGAAAATTATTTCTCTTTTTCTAGGTTTTGGTTTTTAGAAATTGAGGAAAATTCGGGTTTAAAAAGTCAAAAATCGTACCTAAAAAGAGTTAAAAAATGTATGGTTTTATGTATAAACATATAAATGTAAATATGGTTTTACATAAAATTGTATAAATGTATAAATGGTTATATGGTTATGTGTAAAAATGTAAATGTGGTTTTACATTTTTAAGTAAAAAATTATAAAATTGTAAGAAAAAGGAGTAAAAATATGATGGATAAACTTAAAAAAAGAGCCTCTAGCCCTTTATCTGGCCTAGATAAAACAGTAAATACTGCTACAACTGTTAGTGAAGAGCCTCTACCTGAACCAATTGTTCAAGAACCGGTAGCATACAAACCAGAGCCAGCGCCTGCCACACCTAAGCAAACAACCCAAAAAACCGCTAAAAAAGGAGGTTTTGAGGTGTTTGGTGGCGATGAAAAGATAAAATATACAGCTACTATGTCCCATGAGGTAAGAGCAAATGCTAAAATAGCAGCAATTTCTTTAGGTTGGACGTTTTCTGAGTTCGTTGAAGAAGCTGTTAGGGCTTATTTGCTTACTAGAAGGATAAAATAGGATCATTATATGGCTATTATTTCAACATATTGTAAAAAGGGTGGCGTTGGTAAAACAACTTTTATTGGCTATTTAGCTCATTATTTAACAGAAGTAAAAAATAAGACTGTTTTAATTATCAGTGTTGACGATCAAAACAGCATTTTTACTCTTTTTGGGAAGCAAAATTTAGTAACAGCGAGTAATGACGACTATTTAGAACACCTAATGGTGGGTCTCAGGACATATGAAGAGGTACTACACGAGGTAAGAGATAACTTATATTTAATTAAAACCTTAAATACAGATGCTTTATCTACCAAATTAATAATCGATAGAAGTAGCGAAAAGACTCTATTAGAGATAATTGATACTTATAACGAAGCTTTCGATTATGTTTTGCTTGATTTTCCTCCTTCTAGTTGTAGGGCTACAGAAGTTTTATTAGATTATAGTGATAGAATTATGTTAATTATTAGTTTGGATAGTTTGGGTATTGATGGTTTTATTAATACAATTCAATTTTTTGTCGATCAAGACATTCCAATTAGTAAAATACAGTACATTTTACCTAACAAATTCATCGCAAATAGAAGAGCACCGAAGAAGTCGTTAGAAACATTACAAGCGCAAGCTGAAGAGTTTTCTAAAACTATGGAGTTGGATGCTTTGATTTTGCCTTATTTTTCAGAAAAATCCACTGTTCAAAATATTCAAGAACAAGGAAAAACGCCTTTTGATAAAGATGAGTTGTTTACTTATCGATATGATTTTAACGAGATGTTAAAAGTGAGAGAAGAATTACTTGGAGTTTTTAAAGCTGTTGATGAATATGAAGAAGAATTAGCAAACAGAGCTAAAAAAGGAAAAGAAAAAGAAAAACCAGGGTTTCAACTTAAGAAAAAGAAAAAATAAAAAGAGGTTTAATGACCTCTTTTTTTATATGTTTATTTTTTATTAAGATACTCTTACCGGCAAGATTAGTTGAGTTAAATTAACGTCGTATTCGCCAGTAACAATAAATGGTTTAATTTCACCTGTAAAATGAACTACAATTTCAGAAGAATCAAACGATCTTACTGCTTCTAAGAAGTATTTAGCGCTAAATGCAATCTTAAATGAAACTGGATTAGAGCATTCAAGCGGAATTAATTCTTCTTTACCCTCACCAATTTCGCTAGTAGTTGATTTGATTTCGACTGTTTTATCTGGATTTAATTGTAATTGAATAATGTTTGAAGATTCAATATTAGTAAATAAAGACATTAAATCAATAGTCTTAACAAGTTCAGCTTTATTAAACTTAATACTAGTTAAAAATTCTGTTGGTATTAAGCTTGACGTGTTTGGATACACACCATCAATTAATCTTGATTGGAACAACAAGTTTTTGTATTTAAATAAGATCTTCGTTGGTGAAAAGTGTAATTCAATATCACTTTCGTTGTCATCAATAATAACTTTATTTAACTCATCTAAACTCTTAGAAGGAATAACTACAGATACTTCAGGTAATTCTTCGTTAACATTTAAGTAGATTTTTGCTAATCTAAAGCTGTCTGTTGATATGGCTTCTAATTTACTGTTAGATAAGTTTAAGCAAACACCCGTAAGAATTGCTCTTGATTCTGATAAAGATGTAGCAAAAGTAGTTTTTCTGATAATTTGTTTTAGCGTTCCTATATCTAATTTGATAAATGATTTCGATTCAGCAAATGAAATTAATGGGAAGTTGTCTTTTTCTAAAGCGTTTAGTGTAAAATCGCTTCTGTTTGCATAAATTTTAATTATGTTGTCTTCTACTGCTTTAAATTGAACTTCGTTTGCGTCTAATTTTCTAATAATCTCAATTAATATTTTTCCTGGTACTACAAAACTTCCTTCTCCCTCAAGCTTTAACTTATTACCCTCGTTTATTTGTGCTTGAATTGAGATTTCATTATTTGAAGCAGTTAAAAACATTTTGCTTTTTGTTATTTCGAATTTAATTCCTGTTAATACAGGCATTGGCGTTTTAGTTGATAGAGCTCTACTTACGTTTGTTAGATTCTCTAACAATAAATCTCTGTTGATTGTAAAATTCATATTTTTATTTCTCCTTTTTAATTTTAATTTTTATATTTTTATTATTAACATATGTGGATATGTTGATAACTACTATTTTTCACCTTGAATTTTATGAGTTAGATACAAGGCATCTTGCTTTATACCTTTGTTTTGTTTCATGTCTTTTTCAATCTTATCTATAGAATAAGATATAGTGGCATGATCTCTATTTCCAAAATAACTTCCGATTTGTTTTAAAGGTAAGTCATAAAGAGTTCTAATTAAATAAACAGCCATTTGTCTTGCAAAAACTATTTTAGCTTTTCTAGAACCAGACTCTAATTCAGGAATCGAAACTTGATAATAACTGGCAACAGCTTCTTTAATATCCCTAACCTTAACATCAGCCGGAGCTCCTTCTTTATCTAAACCTTCAACTAGTGGTTTTAGTATAGGATAGACATTTTCTTTAGTGAATGGTAAGTTACCTGATACGCAATACCAAATATATCTACTTAAAGCTCCTTCTAATTCTCTAACATTACGATCTTCATAAATTTCCGCAATCAACTCTAATACCTCAAGCGGAACATCTTCCGGATTTGGGATATGAGTTGGAAGTTTCTTTTGTAAGATACCTAATCTTAGTTGTTTATCGGGCTTTTTGATATCTACAGCTAAACCATAACTTAATCTACTCTTTAATCTATCCATAAAGTTTTGAAGTTGATTAGCTGGTCTATCTGAAGTAACAACCATTTTTTTCTTTTCAGTATATAAAAGTTCAAACAATTTAAAAAATTCTTCTTGTGTTTTAGTTTTCTGTTCTAGGAACTGAATATCATCTACCAAAAGTACATCTGCAGATTGATAATAGTCATAAAACTTATGAAAAGCTTTTGGATCTTTGCTGCTAGACGCAGTGAAGTAATCTTGAGCATATTGTTGCGCTGTAGTATAGACTACATTAGTATCTGGTTTGATTTGTAAAATTTCGTTACCAACAGCAAACATAAGATGTGTTTTTCCTAATCCCACCCCACCAAAAATATAAAGAGGGTTTAAAACAGGAATTGGGTCGTTTGCTACTTTAGTTGCAGCAAGAAAAGCAAATCTATTACTTTCTCCAATAACAAAGTTATAGAAGGAATATTCAGGTAATAAAGATCGTGGCTTTTTGCTATTATCGATATCTGTTTGCGTAGTATTTACCAAATCTACTTTGTTGTTTTGTTCTTCTGCTTCTTTTCGATCAATAAAAGCAAAATGGCAACCAAAATTATTTAAAGCAAATTCATTGATCCCATTTTTATAAAATTTATCAATTCTAAATTTTGTAAAAATACTATCGACGATAATCCAAATTGTACTATCTTTAACTTTAAACACTTCTTTAGTGTTAGAAAACAAGTCGTTGTAAGAAATGTCGTCAATTTGGTTTTTTAAATGTTCGATTGTCTTTTGCCAAATATCTAAAGCATTTTCTACATTTAAATTATTCATACCAAACTCCTTCCCATATATGATACCATAAAAAGAAGGAATAATAAACATAAAAATTAAATAATTTTTTATCTACTTTTCCACAGTGTAAAAAGCAAGGAAAACTTTTTAAAAAAGAATAAACAATTTATCAATGTTGAAATGTTAACTGTAAGGATTGAAAAAAAACAAAAAAATGATATAATAAATAAAGAGGTGAACTCGTGGCTAAAAGAGGAAATAACGTCAAAGAAGTAAAAAAAAATACTAAAAAGATATCTTCTTTATCTTTGAAAGTGATAATTTCAGCTGTTTTAGTTTTATTAATCTCCCTATTGTTAGTAGGGTGTTTCAGTAATCCACATATTGTTAAGGACGTAAAAGTTAGAATTGATAAATATAATTTAAATAAAAATTCTAGCCAAACGATAATATATGAGATAGTTCCTGAAACTGCTGCTCCATACAATAAGGTTACTTTTACATCAAGTAACACAGAAGTACTTGTGATTGATCAAGAAGGAAAAATGACTGCTCTTAAAGAAGGAGAAACAATTGTTACAATTACTGCTGGTAAGATATCTAAAACATATAAAATTACCGTTTTTTTCCTTGAGATAGATGGCGAAACGGAAGAGCCAGAAAGCGACGGATTTTATATGTATGTTGAAGAAGCTGAAGGAACTTATTATGCTTCTGCTAATGGTATGGAAGGAGCGGACTTAAAAACAGAACTTAACCGCATATTAAGAGATGGTTTTACACCGCGATCATACGGAGATGCTAGGGAGATTTTGGGTAGAGCAGATGCTGATCTAGAAGATCCTACAAAAGTTTGGACAATTTATAGTGGAGCAAAAATTAATGCAACTTGGGACGGTAAAAGTTGGACAAGAGAACATGTTTGGCCTTTTTCTCGTTTAGGAACGGGAACTAGTAATATTGGTAATAGTACTAGAAACCAAGCTAGTGATTTACATAATTTAAGAGCTATTGTTCAAAGTGTCAATTCATCAAGAGGAAACGCATATTTTACAAATCCAATTACAGAAACCACAACTTATTGTGCTGTTACTTCTAACTCTTGGTTTCCTGGGGATGATCATAAGGGGGACGTAGCTAGAATTCTGCTTTATATGGATGTAATGTATGAGGAATTAAGTTTAGTTGAAACAGGAGCAGAGTTACTAACTGGCGAAACATATCAATTATCTGGAGCTAAGATGGGCTTATTACCTATATTATTAGAATGGCATCGTCAAGATTCAGTTGATGATTTTGAAATTCAAAGAAACGATATTATTTACGAAGAACAAAACAATCGTAACCCGTTTATCGACAAACCAGAATATGTTCACCTAATTTGGGAAGGTAAAACCATTAATGATTTAGTAAAGTTATGGTTTAAGCCTATTTACTATTATAAGGAAGAATATACATATGTGTTTTAGGAAAAAGAAAGAAATAATCTTAGAATCAGGCTATTACTATATTGGCGATCTTTATTATACAATTACTGGGAAACCCGCTAGCAAAAAATGGGAAGAAAAACTATTAAAGAAATTTTATAAGAAAAATAGACAATTAGCGAAATTAAAAAAAATTAAATGTCAAGGAATTAAGCTATATGCTTTTTCTCCAAATAATAATTTATTACTATATTCAAAAAAAGAAGTTATTAATGAAATAGTTTTAGAGACAAAAGTCATTTGCATTTTAAATTTAACTAAATATGGCAAACACAAGCTATTTCCTTTTTCTAGTTTAAGTACAGAAAACTTTCCCAATTCAGGATTTATTTATTTAAATGAAGATACTACTATTACAGAAAAAGAAAATGGTGATATAATTATAGGTAACTAT
Organism: Bacilli bacterium; assembly: GCA_035377365.1. Taxonomy (GTDB): domain Bacteria; phylum Bacillota_I; class Bacilli_A; order ML615J-28; family CAG-698; genus DUNF01. Next base: position 8,689 of record DAOSSK010000007.1, on the reverse strand, counting down.
AGTATTAAAGAAAAAACAAAAAGAAGAACAAGAAGGAAGAAAAAAAATGAAATTAATTAAATTTCCAGAAAAATTAAACAATTTTACAATTTTAGCAATCTTAATGCTATATGCTGTTGCGGCGGTAGTGCTTGGTTATTTTGCTATACAAAACAAAGAAATTGTTACTGCTACTTCTTATGCAGAACATGTAGAAAACGAAAAAGGCTATTTTAACTTTATAAAAATAAGTAATAGACTTGCTAAAGAAGAAAATGTAGAAGGTAATCCTTTAACTAACCGTTATTATATTACTGGCTATGTAAGGGGAACATCAGCAATAAAAGTAGATCTATTTAAAGCAAGCTATAGCGTATCTTATGTTGATGGTAAAGCTTATTATTTTTCTACTCTAGATAGTTTTAGTCACACTAATAGTTATGTGATGGCTTCGAACAGCAAAGGAGCAGACTTAGAAGCATTTACTTCTATCATCCATTTTTATGATGATGTTGAGGACGAAAACGGTGGCACAACAAAAGAAGAGTATGTTTATAAATTTACAGAACCTATGTTAACTTTTGATGAAAAAGAGAAAATTACTGATTTAGAAGCCGTAAAAGATATCTTTTTGTTAAATTTTATCCCCAAGAAAAAAACCGGGAAAACAGATTATTATTTTAACTTAGATTTTAGATCTAAAGTTGAAAACTATGAATTTGATATCCAAGGGTTTGTAAAGACCGACAAAGGTGAAATTTTCACTACAGTAGGCTTATATCATTTTGAGGGAAATTATTACGGAGAAGATATAATTAATGCTCATGTATTAGAAAACGAATATATTACTGAAGTTACTCATCCAAAGACTTTATATTTTAAAGTAAAATATTATGATAAGATAAGTAAGGAAACAAATCATTATCTTTTCGAAATTCCATTTCCTGCAGATTTTTATCAAGGAGAAAGTGAGTAAAAAATTAATTTTAGAAAATAATTGACAATCGCCGAGAATTTGTATATAATAACGAGGCGTGGTAAAAAATAGGAGGTGAAATTATGTCAAAAAGAACATATCAACCTAATAAAAGAAAACGAAGCAAGGTACATGGATTTCGTGCTCGTATGTCAACTGTTGGAGGACAAAGAGTTTTAGCTAGCAGAAGACGTAAGGGCAGAAAAAAATTATCTGCATAAATAAACTCTACGACCACTTTTGTCATTTTAACGTAAGTGGTCTTTTTATTTATTGATAGAGGTGTAAAATGAATCGTAAATATAGTTTAAAGAAAAATCATGATATTAAAGAATTGCTGCAGAAGAAACAATCTGTTGGTAATAAATACTATGTGATCTACTATGATTATATAGAAGGAAAAACCCCTCTTATAGCTTTGTCTGTTTCTAGAAAAGTAGGCAACGCAGTTGAAAGAAATTATGAAAAAAGAGTTGTTCGTGAAATTATTAGGCCGCTTTTAGAAACAATTGAAAACTATAAGATGTTAATTGTAATTAAAGATAAAAGCAAAGAATTAAGTTATATTGAAAAAGAAGAAAACATTAATTATTTAATTAAAAAAATGAAAACACAAAAGGAGACTATTAATGAAAAAAATCTTAAACAACAAAACAGTTAAGATGGTAGGGGCTATTGTTTTAGTTTTATTTGTAGCATTAGTACTAACTGGTTGTGGTTGTTCAGGACAACCGACAGAAGGTGGGGTACCTGCTCCAGACCCAATTATAGGCTTTAAGAGTTTTTGGGATTTATTTGTTTGGCCAATGGCCGCAATAATGTGGGTTGTTGGTAAAGTTATGGGAGGCAATTATGGGCTTACTATTATTTTTACTACTATTTTAGTAAGAACTGCAGCATGGCCGATCTATACAAAAACAAACGATATGTCTTTAAAGACAAAACTTATGGCACCAGATATGGAAAAGCTAGAAGCAAAATATGCAGGCAAAGACGACAAAGAATCTCAACAAAGAAAACAAATGGAAATGATGCAACTATACAAGAAGTATGGCATTGGTATTGGTGGATGTTTATTGCCATTCCTTCAAATGCCTTTATTCTTAGGGTTCTTCCAAGCATTAAGGAGAATACCAGACACATTAGGAGCTGAATATCCACTAGACTTTACTTTTTTAAAATCCAACTTTTTAGGATTAAATTTATTTGCAAGTAGGACAACAGCGCCAGAAATGGCAACTAAAATTTGGATATTAGCAATTGCAGTCGGAGTACTTCAAGTATTATCACAAGTACTAATAATTATTAGACAAAAACTACAAGAAAAGAAAGTATATTCAGACGTACCAGAATATCGCAGACCTCAACAAAATCAACAAAACAAATCTCAAAATATGATGATGAACGTTTTTGCTATTGCGATGTCAGTAATGATGGTTGTATTTGTTTTAAACAATCCAGCAGGTTTAGGTTTATATTGGTTAGTAGGTAATATCTATACAATGATTCAAGCACAAATTAGTTATATGCTAACAGAAAAACGATTAGCAAAATTAAAGGAAAAAATCAACAAGGAGTAAACGATGGAAAAGAAGACATATGAAGTAAAAAGCATTGAAGAAGCTTATGAACTAGTAAAAGAAGAATTAGGTCTGGACAAAGATCAAGTAAATATCGAAGTAGTTGAAAAAAAGGGCTTATTTAAAACTAAAATGGTTGTTGAAGTTAGCGAAAAACAAGACCCAGTTAAAATTGGTGAAGAATATTTAAAAGAAATATTAAAAGCAAACAACATTAAAGGTATAGTTGAAAAGAAAATAAGAGACAATCTTATTTACTATAATATAAATGCAGGCGACGATAATGGTTATTTAATTGGCAGAAGATCCCGTTACCTAATTGCTTTACAAACTTTAGTATCAACAGCTATTTACAATGTAACTAAATCAATGGATATTAATGTAATTGTAGACGTAGCGGAATACAAACAAAAAAGAATTGATTATTTAGAAGGTTTAGCAGCTCAACATGCAAGAAGAGTTAAAGAAACTAAAAAACCAATTGTTTTAAGTAATTTAAATGCTTACGAAAGAAAAATAGTTCATGATAAAGTTGCAAGCCTAAAGGGAGTTACAACACATTCTGAAGGCGAAGGCAAAGACAGGCATCTAATTATCGAACCAACACGCGATTAATACAAACAAAAAAACCACACAAGTTGTGGTTTTTTATTATTTAAAATATTTTTCAAAAGAAGCTTCTTCTAATTGAATTAAATAGTTTATAAAAGTAAGTGTTGTTTTCTTAACTTTGTAGTCCTCTAAACATTGAAAATAATTTTCTTTATCAGCAGAAGGAATAATAATTGGCGCAAGTCCAGAAGCTAACATATAATAGTTTAATACTAGACGAGCTAATCTGCCATTTCCATCTAAGAAAGGATGGATTTTTGAAAGTTGTAAATGACTATAAGCAATTTTATTTATTGGAAAATCAGCACTTTTTAGAACTTCAAAATATTCATCCATACGTGAATATATTTTATAATGTGGTGGTGGTGTGTGTTGAGAGCCTTGAATAGAAATATTAAAAGTTCTATACAAACCGCCATGTTCATCCATTAAAATTGAATGGCAATCTTTTAGTTTTGATTTTGTAAGTGATTCGCCTTTTTTAGCTAGGTCAACCATAAACAAAAAGGCTTTACGATGATTTTCTGCTGTTGTAACCAATTTTTCATCATATTTTGCATGATTACCCGACAAGATGTTTTTGATATCTTCTCTGGTAACCGCTCTTCTTTCAAAAGTTAGCGAGTTGTAAACAAGATCAGTAATGAACTCTAAATCAATCTTATCGTATGAAAAACGTTCAGCCGCAAGCTTTTTAAAAGCTTCATATTTTTCTTGTAAAAATTTTTCCATATAACCTCCTTAGTTATCTATACTCCAATTATAACACAATAAACGGCAATAATAAAGCAAAATCCGAAAAAACTTGAAAATAAAATTAAGGTATTGTATAATTATTACAATAGGGGAATGCGTATGTATGATGATGTTATTTGTGCAATTTCTACTGCTAACACAAGAAGCGCGATTTCTATTGTTAGATTAAGCGGAAAAGGCTCAATCGATATTGTAAATAAAATATTTCGCGGGAAGGACCTAACTAAAGTGGCTAGTCATACTATTCATTATGGATATATATATGACAGCGATCAAATGTTAGATGAGGTTTTAGTAAGCGTCTTTAAAGCACCAAGAACATATACTAAAGAAGATGTTGTAGAGATTAATTGTCATGGTGGCGTTTTTGTAACAAACAAAGTTTTGGAACTTTGTATTGTAAAAGGAGCTAGACTTGCTGAACCAGGCGAGTTTACTAAACGAGCATTCTTAAATGGAAGAATTGATTTAACCCAAGCCGAAGCTGTAATGGATGTTATTGATGCTAAAAACAAAGAAACATTAAAGATGTCTAATTATGGTTTAAGAGGAGATATCAAAAGAATTATTCAAGAATTTAGGTCAAAAATCTTAGAGATGATTCTAAAAATAGAAGTTAATATCGATTATCCAGAATATGAGGACGAAGAACAAATAACGAAGGAATATCTAATCCCTAGTATTAAAGAAAATATTGAAGAAATAGAAATTATTATTGCGAAAAGCGAAAATTCGATTAAAATTAAAGAAGGAATAACCACTGCTATTATTGGAAAACCAAATGTAGGGAAAAGTAGTATTCTAAATGCTTTACTAAGAGAAAATAAAGCTATCGTAACCGATATTGCTGGAACTACTAGAGACGTTGTAGAAGGTAGTGTTAATATTGGCGGACTTACTTTAAATTTAATTGATACAGCAGGCGTTAGACAAACTGACGACATTATTGAACAAATTGGAGTTCTTAAAACCCAAGAGGTTTTAGAGAAAGCGGAGTTGATTATTTTAGTATTTGATTATTCTTCTAAATTAGATAGTAATGATTTAAAGATAATTAATTTAACTAAAAACAAACACGTTCTAACGGTTATTAATAAAAAAGATCTACCGCAAAAAATAGATCTTAGTTTATTTGATAATTATATAATTATTAGTGCTTTTGATGAAAAAGATATCGAAACACTAGAAAAAGCAGTCAAAGAGGTATGCAACATCCAACAAATTGATGACAGCGAAGTTAAATATGTTACATCAATAAGAGCAATCACAAAATTAAAAAAAGCTTTGCAATCGTTAAAAGAAGGATTAAAGGCCTTAGAGTCAGGAATGCCAATTGATCTTGCAAGTACAGACTTGCGTAGCGCGTGGCAAAACCTAGGAGAAATTTTAGGAGAAGTTAGTAGCGAAGAGCTACTTGATGAAATGTTTTCGCAATTTTGTTTAGGAAAATAAGCAAAAAAATAAGGAGGGTATATGAAAACAGAAGCAGTTTTAAAAAAGAATCTACTTAGCATCATAGGTGGAGGTATTTTAGTATCAGGATTAATAGTGGCGGTTGTATCAGCAATTTTTGGCGGTGGAATACCAGGAATTTTGAGTCTTGTGTGTGTATTGGGAGCAATTTTTGGATTAGCATTAGCGATAGCAACTGAAAAGTTTTTATACTTTATTATATCTTTTGTATCGCTTGCATTATTTGCTCATACATATATGGATGTTAACAATGTAATTTATTTGTTTTTCTTTTTATCATTACTTGTAGCTGTAGCGGGAATTGTATATTATGGTATTAAAGTAAAAGGAAAAATTTTAACAGCAATTGCAGTATTTGCTTTAGCGGCAGTAAGTTTAGCTTTATTTATTTTTGCATTTGTTCGCGAAGCTCCAGCAGCATTCGTGTTTGTAGCTGTAGGTTTACTTCTATCTTTTTCTGGTCAAGGAATTATTGTTCTTGCTGGAGACAGTAAGGGAGAATTTTTTGCTGAGAAAGTAGCAAACTTAAAACAAAAAGAAAATGAAGCAAAAGCAAAAGAAGAAAAAGAAAAAGAAGTTATTAACTTAGATTGATTAGATAATAAAAAAAGACCGAAGCTAAATGCTTCGGTTTTTTATTTATTTTTATTCTACTTCTTTATATATGTATTTAAACAAACGAGTGTTTTTAAATATTAATGGATATATACCTAGACCAATAAAAATAACTAAGAAGTATCTTACCATATCTAATATCAAATATCCATCAGGAAAAACAAACTTTAAACCAAGATAAACCCCAAGCATAATTACAATACCAATTGCAGCTCTTAATATTTTCATTCCAAGTGTTGTTAGATCAGTAAATTTAACAAGTTTGTTTTCAATAATAACTGCACCAAAAAATCCTAAGTAAGCTGCATAAGAAATATAAAAGTCGCGATAAACTAACATATCATTAGCATTAGGTCGATAAAAGAAATATAAGAAAGGTGCAAAAATTACCAAAGTAGTTGCGAACAAAATAATTTTCGATTTAAATGAATGTTGGAAAGTATCATATAACAAACCACAAAGCAGCGATACCCCAATGCCTAAACTAATTCCTACAACTACATCAGATAAAAAGTGAACCCCAAGCCAAATTCTCGTAAATCCAACAATAACAATAATTGCTATTGCAACAATCCAAAGCCAAGTTTTTTTGAAATGGTTGGCTATTGAAAAATAAACTGATGCAGCGCCTTGTGAATGACCGCTTGGGAATGAATAGCCTGTGGCATCTTCTACTCCCGCCGCTTCAATATCTGGATCTATTTGAAATGGCCTTTTAACTGCACATATTCCTTTTAATGCATTGTTAACGCCATAAGAAGTAAGGGCAATATAAATTATTTTTTCACCAGCCCTTTTATCTAAAACAAAATATATAATTGCAACAAGAACAATAATTACCATTTGCGAACCCATAAACGTTAAAATTTGAACAATTTTATCTAAAGTTTCGGTACTTATGCTCCTAAAAAAACGAGAAATATTTAATTCAAAATTACGCATCTCAACCCCTCCACACTTTATTTTAACTCATCTTTATTTTAAAGTCAATTTAATAATAAACCTTGAAAAAAACAAAATAAATTGCTATAATATAAAAACGAAAAGAGGAATGAAGATGAGTCGAAAAAAATTAAGTTTAAAAACAAAAAAAATAATCATAAATACTATAATAATTATTTTTACAATTGCAATACCATTAGCTATCACTGCATTTGTAGCTGATTATGGTTTTAATAAGAGATATAACCCAAATTCTGAACACGCAGATAAAACAATTACTGATCAAATCACAAGTGATTTAAGAAGCGATGCTTTTATTGTGTTAATGGAAGGGGCTCAATTTCCCCGCGAGAGAATTCAAAAATATATAGAGTATAGAAGTCAAAAATATAATCCAACTCCAATTTATGAAGAAACTATTTATAATGACAATAATGAAAAATTATTTAATATGGTAGTTTATGACGGCCTATGGAAAAGAACTGAAGAGGGTGTCGATTATTATGATATCGTTTCGCCACAAATCTATATTTACGATGTTCAATATGGAAAAATAAAAGAAGAGTTTGAAGTTGACCCAACTGTTATTGAAGATATTGAAGATATCGAATTAAGTGTAAAATTTACTATTCCATATAAAAGAGATAGCGGAGTTGCAGACGAAGAAAGACAATATTCTTTTGCTGACGTAAATGGCGCAATTACGGATACAGGATCAGATCTTAATACAAAACAAGTTCAAGCTTGTGAGTTCCGCGCAGCATTAAGATTTGCAGAAACAGAAAGCATAACAGTTAACTTTAATGCAAAGATTACAATCACTTCTTCAAACATAGTAGATCAAGTATTCAAGTCTATTAATTTACCAATTAACAGTGATGCAAGCACAAGAAATTTAGACAATTTCGAAGAGGGTTTAAATAGTTCTTTTGATAGTATTATTGAACCACAGTTAAAAGCTGTTGTGTTTAAAAAGTATGTTTGGTGGCAATGCTTAATTGCTTTAGTTGTAAGTAGTGTTGTTATCGTTCCTTTTGGTTTATCGTTTATACTACCATTAAAAGAAGAAAAATAAGGAGTTGGAAACAATTCCTTATTTAATAGGAGAAATAGATATGGAATTATACGAAATTGAGAAAGCATTAATAAAAAGATATCGAACTAAATTATATGTACCTTTTGTAAAGGCCATTAATGATTTTGATATGATTGAGGACGGAGATAAAATAGCCGTTTGTATTTCTGGTGGGAAAGATGGCTTTACTTTAGCTAAACTTTTTCAAGAACTACATAAACACGGCAAGAAACAATTTGATTTAGTGTTTTTAGTGATGGACCCTGGTTATAATGAAGCAAATTTAAAATTGTTGAAAGAAAACGCCGAAAAGTTAGGAGTTCCTATTGTAATTGAAAAGTCAGAAATTTTTGCAATCACTGAAAAACAAGAAGAAAACCCATGCTATTTATGTGCAAGAATGAGAAGAGGTTTCTTATACAAAGCAGCACAAGATTTAGGTTGCAATAAGATAGCTTTAGGTCACCATATGAACGATGTTATTGAAACAACAATGCTTAATATTTTATATGCAGGTTGTTTTAAAACAATGATGCCGAAATTAAAGTCAAAAAATTTTGAAGGTATGGAAGTTATAAGACCAATGTATTATATTAAAGAAAAAGATATAATTACATATATGAAGTATTCGGAAATTGAAACTATGCAATGTGGTTGCAGAATTGCATCTCGCGATTTAGA
>DAOSSK010000006.1:0-36150 GCA_035377365.1 Bacilli bacterium | reverse complement strand
ACTACGTAAAACTTCCGGAGAGCCTTCAATCATATGATGTTTAGAAACTACAACTGCTGACTCAGTATCTACATACAATAAAAACATATCTTCTAGTTCTCTTATATCTACTATATTATTCCAACCAAAGACTAATTTATCCTGTCCATCAATTCTTCTTTCAATTTTTTCTTTTGTAATTGAAATATACTCTTCTTTATCTCCCCTTTTTTTAGCTTCCTTCTTAACTAAAGAGTTAATTCTCCAAAACATAAACGAAGGAGCTAAGACTAAAGCAAAGAAAGCCAAACCCCAAATCATTATCATACTACTTAATGACTGTACTTCTTCTGAATCTGTTGCCATAAAGGTATTCTTTACAGCTAAGTACACTACAAATAAACCAGTAAGCAAAATTAAGTAGAATGTGAAAGACTTACGAAATAAGTGGAACCTATAATACTTCTTATTAATTTTCTTGTCAAATAACATCCTAATAATTATTCTTTCCATTATACCTCCTATTGATAATTTCTATTATTAAGAGCTCTTAAAATTGAAACTCTTTCTTCATTTATTCCCAAAACTCTAATTGTCTTAAAATGAAATAATTCAATATAATCTACTCCTGAACTTTCCCCAGAAATATTATATGAATGAACTTTAATAATTCCTTCATCAAATGACTGAATAGTTCCGTATTTAATATTACCATTATAGTCTTCTACACCATAACCAATAACTAAATTATTATTAAGAGCAAAATTAATAAAACTTAAAAGCAATAAATCATCATCTTCTAAAGTAATTTTTAAAGGATCATAATTATAATGTTTTATTAATTTCTCTAATATTTCTAATTGGTTATCATAGATTTCTACTCTAACAATATCATCTATTTTTCCTAAAACATAACCTGCAAACTTACCATTATATAAATAATCTTCAAAAATAAAATAACTCTCATCAACTTTTAAAACATAACCAGTTAAAAGTGTAGGTCCACCTACATTAGTTACTGTTATCTCAATAATGGTATGTTCTTGTTCGGCTTTTTTAATTAATTCAAACAAAATTACTCCTCCTCATACATTATATAATTATACCACAAAATCATTATTTATGGTATAATAAATAACAAAGAAGGTGAGATTATGGATTGTTTAATTAAAAGTGTTGCTTATAATAATAACGTCAGAGTCTATCTAGTTTCCATAAAAGAACTTTTAGACGAAAGACTAAGTTTAAATAAATATAGCGAAAATGGTAAAGAACTTTTTGGAAAAGTCTTATCTGCTAGCCTTTTACTTGGTGGTGGTTTAAAAAACGACCAAAGACTAAGCATTAAGATTAAGGGTGACGGAGAATGTGAACTAATTGTAACTGAAGTAGATAGCCTTGGTAATATAAAGGGATATATTGCTAACCCTAATTGTTTAGAAGGAAAGCCTTTGGATGAAGAAAAAGCTTTAGGTAATGGTCAACTAACAGTTACTAAAGATTTAAACATCAAAAAGCTTTATACAACTTCCATTCCTCTAAACTATCCATTAATCCAAGATAACTTTACTTACTACTTTTTAAAAAGCGAGCAAGTAATGACTTTTGTTTTACTAGCGAAAATTGGCGGAGTGTTAATCCAACTTCTTCCAGGTTATGATCCAAAGATTATTGATAGCCTAAAAGAAGTTATTGAAGAATATTATGATATTGAAAAATACTTAGATAAATATCCGCCAAAAGATATCTTAAAGCTAATGTTTGAAGATTTAGATATCTTAGATATCGTGAATGTAAAATACTATTGTGATTGCTCTAAAAAGAAATTTGCCAATGGCCTTAAAACTTTACCAAAAGAAGAATTAGAAGAAATTATTAAAGAAGATGGTAAAGCGGAAATAGTTTGCAATTACTGTAATAAAAAGTATCATTTCTCTAAAGAAGAATTAGAGGATTTAATTAAAAAATAGCACGAATTCGTGCTATTTTTTTAATTCATTATAAACTCTATTTAAAGGTAGTCCCATTACATTATAGAAGTCTCCATCAATTCTCTCTACATACTTAGCAAATAAACCTTGGATAGCATATCCTCCTGCTTTATCGTATGGTTCTTTCGTACTAACATAGTCTTCTATTTCTTTATCTGTCATTGAAGATACCCAAACTTTAGTCTTTTCTGAGAAAACTTTATAGTTTAAGCCTTTACTTAAATACACAGATGTAATTACATAATGAACTTTCCCTTGAATTTCTTTAATCATTTTAAAAGCATCTTCTTTGTTTTTAGGTTTCCCTAAAATTTCATCTTCAATTAAAACGACAGTATCAGCTGCAATAACAGTTGCATTTGGATAAACTAAACTTACTGCTTTACCTTTTTCTAAAGCAGTTTTTTCACTTAAAGCAATTGGATCTTTTAAATTAAAGTTTTCATCAATATTTGGTGAATAAACAATAAACTCTAATCCTAACATTGCTAATAGTTCTTTTCTTCTTGGTGAAGAAGATCCAAGTACAATCATAAAATTACCCCTTAGTTATCTATCTTTTCTATAATTTCATACATCGATGATGCATCTTCTTTTTTAATGCTTTGGTTTAAAGAAAGAACTTTTAAAACAATAGTTGTTTTAGCATACCTAATTTTAATAATATCACCAACAGCAATTTCTTTACTAGGTTTAGCTATTCTATCATTAACCATAACTAATTCATCTTCGCTTGCCTTTTTCGCAACACTTCTTCTTTTAATAAGTCTAGATGCTTTTAAAAATTTATCAAGCCTCATCTTTAGGTTCAGGTTTTTCTTCCTCTTTTGGTTCTTCTTTTAATTTAGCTGCTTCTGCTTCTTGTTCTTTCTTATATTGAGCCATACTTTCTAATTGCTTGTTATAGATTTCTTGTAACTCAGCTTCTTTTTCTTTAGCTATTCTTTCAGCCTCTTGACGAGCTTTTTTCTTTTCCCACCAAGCAAGTTTACCAGTTTCAAGTAACTCATAGATATCTTCTTTAGTAAGTGTTTCAATTTCATATAAGTGAGATGCAATTAATTCTAATAAAACTTTATTTTCTTTTAGAATTTTTGTAGCTTTCTTATGGCTCTCATCAATAATTGCTTGAACTTCTTTGTCGATTTCTAAAGCAACTTGGTCTGAGAAGTTTTTCTCAGCTAAATAGTCACGGCCTAAGAATACTTCTTGGCCTCCTCTTTCGTATTGGATAGGACCAAGTCTACTCATACCGAAACGAGTAACCATTGCTCTAGCAATAGCAGTTGATCTTTCGATATCGCTAGATGCGCCAGTAGTAATATCATTACACATTAACTCTTCAGCTGCTCTACCACCAAGTAATCCAGTAATTGTATCAATTAAACCTTTACGTGTTTGTAAGAACTTTTCTTCTTCTGGAGTCATCATCGCATAACCACCAGCATCACCACGAGGAATAATTGTAACTTTTTGTACTACATTGGCATTATCTAATTTTAAACCAATAACTGCATGTCCTGCTTCATGATATGATACAGCTCTCTTTTCTTCATCTGAGTATTTACGGCTCTTCTTAGCAGGTCCCATTAATACTCTATCAATAGCTTCATCTATATCATATACTTTAATTTCTTTTCTATTTTCTCTAGCAGCAAGTAATGCAGCTTCGTTTAGTAAGTTCTCTAAATCAGCACCACTAAATCCTGGAGTTCTTTGAGCAATATTCTCTAAGTTGATTCTTGGAGAAAGTTTTTTATTACGAGCATGTACTTTTAGAATTGCTTCTCTTCCTCTAACATCAGGTAAAGAAATCCTAATTTGACGATCAAAACGTCCTGGTCTTAATAACGCAGGGTCTAAAATATCAGCTCTATTTGTAGCTGCCATAACAATAACACCAGAATTTTCCTCAAAACCATCCATCTCAACTAATAATTGATTTAGAGTTTGTTCTCTTTCGTCGTGTCCTCCACCTAAACCAGTTCCTCTTTGACGACCAACAGCATCAATCTCATCAATAAAGATAATACAAGGTGCATTTTGTTTAGCATTCTTAAACATATCTCTAACTCTACTAGCACCAACACCTACAAACATCTCTACAAAATCAGAACCAGAGATTGAGTAGAACGGAACTTTAGCTTCACCTGCAACAGCCTTTGCAAGTAAAGTTTTACCAGTTCCTGGTTGACCAGTTAAAAGAATACCTTTAGGAACTCTTGCTCCTATTTCAAAATATTTCTTTGGATTCTTTAAAAAGTCAATTACCTCTACAAGTTCCTCTTTTTCTTCATCACAACCAGCCACATCATTAAATGTAACTTTTGATTTTTTAGAAAGTTGTGCTCTACTCTTACCAAAATCAAATGCTTGTTTGTTGGAACTTGATGCTCCACCAGCTGTTTTAGTTAAGAAGTAAATCGCAACCCCAATTAATAATATCGGCAATACTATCCAAACGATAATACTAAACCAGTCTACATTAGAAACTGTTACGTTCTCAATAGTAATTTGCGGATTTAATAATAACCTATATTCTATCTCTTCTAATTGTGTTTCTCTTAACACAACTACAAATGCCTTAACATTTCCTTCTGCGTCTTTATAAGTTCCCTTCATTTGCCATAGACCTAAATTATTTCCTGTTTCAGGTTTAATAGCGATTGTTGTAAACTCATCTACGCCATCTTCAGTACGAGCATAAATTTGATCATATGACCATTTTTCTGGCTTATTAGTAAGTCCATTAACTAACATTATAATACCAGGAATTAAAAGCAATAAAATAAGTATTAATAAAATATTCGAAAACTTAAATTTTCTTTGCATATATTAACCTCCATAAACTTCTTTCTTTAGAACTCCAATAAAATTTAAATTACGATAGAGTTCATTATAGTCTAAACCAAAACCAACTACAAATTTATTAGGGATATCAAACCCAACATATTTAGGTTTTGATTTTAAACCTGTATTTACGTCTTTTTTATTTAGTAAAGCTATAATTTCTAAAGATTTAGGATTCATTTTCTTAAGCTCTCTTACAACAACATCTAGTGTTAATCCTGTATCAATTATGTCCTCTACAATCAATACATCTTTACCTTCTAGACAACCTGTAAAGAAATAATTTATCTTAACCTCACCTTTAGAATTAGTGCCGTCATAACTAGAAGCTCTTAAAAATTCCATTTCTAAATCTAAATTTATATGTGTACTAAGCTCAGTTGCAAAAGGAACTGATCCTTTTAAAAGGCAAATTAAAACAAGCTTTTTACCAGCATAATCTTTAGTAACTTCTTGCCCTAGTTCTTTGCAACGATTCTTAATTTCTTTATTAGTAATTAATACTTCTTCAATTATCTTTTTCATTAATCCTCCTTATAAGTATTGAGTAATCACAAGTTTTCGTAAGACTACTATTAACTAAACCAACGATAGATAAAACATTGCTATCTTTATCTTCTAAGATTAAGATATCTTCCCTTTCTAAAATCCCAATCTTTTGGTCAATTAAATAATCTTTTACTTTTTTGATTCCACTTTTTAATTTAATTTTGTCTCCGTCTTTTCTTGTCCTTAACTTAAGCGGAAACATATCCATATTATAACATATATTAAAATATTTGCTATCAATAAGATTATCTTTCTTTGATTTTACTTCTAGCTTACTATCTTTATAGTAAAAATTTTCCTTATCAATAACAAGTTCAAAATCTAATTCCGCTTTTAAATAGGGAACGATAGTTATTTTATCATATTCTTTATAAAAAGTAAAACTGTTTTTAAAATATGTCTTGATATTAGCCTTATCAGAACTAATTAAACTAATAATCTCTAAGACATTTTCTTTACTTAAATTAAACTTTTTTAATAGTTTAAAAATAATTTCTTCTTGAATATAAGAATCTAAAGCTAAAAAATCTTCTCTTACAAAACTTAAATTAGATACCTTCTTTTCAATAAATTCATCAACAATCTTAGAAACAATTCTCCAAGCTGCTTTTAAAGTTTCGCCATATTCTTCTAGCTTATAAACACCTTGTTCATTAACTTTTAAAATTTCCGGATCAATTAAACTTCTAATTTTGTTTCTAGTATAAATAGTATCTATATTACTTTTATCTTCAAAATACTTAACATTTTCTCTTAAAGCATAACGATAGATATCTTCTTTTTCTAAATTGATAAAAGGTCTAACTAAAGTATAGCCTGGATACTTTACAACACTTTCAATCCCAGCATAACCAGCCAAGTTACTACCACGTAAAATACGCATTAAAATCGTCTCCAAATTATCGTTAGCATGGTGAGCTAAAACTAAATAATCAATTTTTTCTTTTTTAATAACTTTTTCAAAAAATTGATATCTTAATTTCCTTGCTTCCTTTTGAAAGTTTTCTGACTCATCTAAATAATCCAATCTTTCAACTGCTAACTTTATTTCATTTTCCTTACAAAAAGACTTAATATACTCTTCTTCAAGATTAGCTTCTTTTCTTTTCAAGTGATTGACAAAAGCTACATATAGATCTAACTTATATTCTTTTCTTAAACGCAAAAAACTAGCAAGCATAACCATTGAGTCAACTCCAGTTGATGTTGCTATTAAAACTTTTTTGTTTTTAAGTTCTAACTTTTTTTCTTCAAAAAAAGCGGAAATAACTTTATCCATACTCGCTCCTTTATTAATATATTATATAATAATTAGCCTTTTCTTGCAAGGAGTATAATCAAAAAGAGTGTAGCGCTAAAAGCTACACTCTTTAAACGATCTATTCTACTTTTATTCTTCTGCTTCTTCTAAAGCAGGAAAAACTTTTAACTCTAAAAGTTTATCATTAAAATCTTTCAAATCTTTATACTTTTTAATAATAAGATTTCTTCGATATGCATCATAATTAACAACGTCATCACAATCAAAATATTCTCCCGATTGACTAGAAATAATCATATCACCGATATAAATATTGTTATTTCTTGGGCAATAAGCAAAGAATGGTTGATTAGATAAACCATCTATTCCAAAATAATATTCTTGTTTTAAATTAAATAGATTGGAAATTGTTCTAGAAACTACAGTTGTGTTGCGAACTTTGTCTTGAATTACTGGGGCCTCGGTACGATTATGATCATAGATTACAAAAGGAACTCTTGAAAGTAACATTCTCTGAACAAAACGTCTTTCTAAATCTTTCCTTCCCAATTCTATCTCATACATTGTCCTAAATTTATTTCTAAATAAGTTTGCATTAGGCACCATTGTATCTAAGAAATCAATAGAGTTTCCGTGATCTCCGTAAAAAGCAATAATCGTATTATCTAATACTCCTAATGTTTCTAACTCTGCTAAGAACTGACCAAAACAAAAATCCATATAACTAATATGTTCTAAATAACCTAGTAGCGGATATTCTATTGATGAATAATCAGCACTAAAGAAACGATCCTTTTCTAAAAATAAATTAAGATCCTCTTCATATGGCATATGCGTAGAAATTGTAATTGGCATCCCAAAAAACTTCTTTCCTTGATCGTTTATGGTCTTCACATCACTAGCCACATATCTAAGCAAATCTAAATCACTTATCCAACGATGAACTATTCTATTTTCATCATAAACACCTAATTCTTTTAAGTCTTCTTCCGATATATGTTCATCAAAATTATAACTATTCACATGAACATTTTTACGATCATAATAATAGCCTACATTAGCATGGTATGATTTAGTTACATAGTCTTCATTCTTAAAAGATTCTGCTAGTGTTGGTAAATCAACACCAACATGATTAAAAACAGTATATTTATTTCCTGTTGGATATAAACCAGTTAAGACAGTAAACTCAGAATCAGAAGTATTACCAATACCAGCTGCTGTATAAAAGTTATTAAAGTAAATTGATTTTTCAAGCATCTTATTAATGTTAGGCGTTAGCTCTTTATAATCGCCATCAACTAAAACCTCTAACCCAATTACAAATTGATTTAACGATTCAGCTTGAATCAAAATTAAATTCTTATCTTCATAAATGCCTTTATACTCTAAGTTAGGACCATAATTTTGTCCATCCAAAATATTTATTTGATTTACGTATTGGTGTTGTTCTAATTTAATTTTTAGTTCAGCTATCTTTTCTTCTATAAGATCATCCTTTTCTGGTATTTTCTCGCTAAAAGCATAATCAAAAGCTTCGAAAACATAATAATTAAATACTCCCATTGACTCAGCTGCATATAAAGCTGATGCATTATCTTCATACCAAGTTCCTTTATTTACTTCCTTATAACTTACATAACTACTTCCCATAAAGAAGATTCCTAAGAAGGCAATAACGAAACCTCCTAACCATCTTCTAAATCCAGGAAATGAAGATGAAAAAGTCTTTTCTTCTTCTTTACGAATAAACTTATAATAGTAAAGGAATGTTAGAATAATGATTGGAATAAAGAAAATTATTTTTCCTCCTCTAATAATTATAAAGATTGATTGTAATACAAACACAAATGATTCACTTGCCCCCGTATCACGAGTAAATAAATCTAAATTCCAAAATGAGAAAAACATTCCATAGTTAGAAATAAAAACACTTAAAGCAAAGTATAACAGAGAAAAGAAAGTAGTAAGGACAATCATATAACGATACCTTGCATTATCGCTCTTAAATATTAAAATTCCTAATCCATAAAACACTGCAAAAAAGGCCGCATCTCCAATAATACTATTTACAACCATAAATGAATCACGAAGATAGGCACTAGGTAAAGCATTAACTTTTGTCCAACTTGATAAATATGAATTGATAATATTTAACACAAAAAAGACTAAAGAAAAAACTATGAACTTATTTCGATATATATGTTTCTCCATATTTTTGCTCCTATATATAATTATATCAAAAATCGTTTAAGATTAAAAGTTTTTAATACAAAAAGTAGACTTGAATTCAAGTCTACTTATTTAAAACAATCTCGATATATTTCCGATAATGTTGGGTGAGCATGAATATAATCTTTGAATTTACTAACTGTAACTTTTTCTTTAATTACAGCTGCAATTTCATGGATTAAAATTGATGCTTCATGGCCAATAATAATACCCCCAACTATTTTTTCTTCGTTTACATAAAGTTTAATATATCCTTCTAGTAAATTGCTAGCTAAAGCTTTACCATTACCACGATAATTAGCCTTTAACTCATTTCCTTCTAAAATGCCAACACTAGCAATTTCTGGTAAAGAGAAAATACAAGCTGGGACTAAATTAAAATCAATTTCATCTTTTATATCTAAAATATGGTTAATTGCACGATAGCCTGAATATGTAGCATAATGAGCCAGCATATTAATTCCGGTAACATCACCAATTGCATATACACCCTTAACATTAGTTTCAAAGTTTTTATCAACAATAATCCCTTTATTACTATAACTAATATTAGTCTTATCTAAAGCACAATCTAAGTTAGGAATTCTACCAATTGCTAGTAGCAAGTTTTCTACTTCCTTTGTTTTTAATTCCCCTTTTTCTTCATATTTTAAAACTTTATCTTGATAACTATTTACTTTGATATTTAAGTTAACGTCAACACCTTGTCTTTTTAGTAATGATAGAATTCTTCTTGATGTTTCTTGATCTAAACTATTTAAAATACGATCACCATATTCTAATACTTCTACTTTAACACCAAACTGATTTAAAATTGAAGCAAATTCAATTCCAATAACTCCACCACCTACAATTGTTAGGCTTTTTGGTAATTTATCTAAACCTAAAATATCTTTACTAGTTAGGTAAGAATCAAAATTAGGAAGAATTCTTTCTTTTGATCCTGTTGCGATAATAATATTTTTAGCCTCATAAGTTTTTCCATTTACTTCTATTTTCTTATCGCTTATAAAATTAGCTTCACCTTCAAGAACAGTAACATTTGCTTTTTTAAGTAAGAAACTAATGCCTTTTTCTAAAGAAGAAACAACTTCATCTTTTCTTGATTTTACTTTTCCAAAATCAAAATCATAACTTAAATTAGTAAGCCCATATAAATCTGAATCTTTCAAATCGCTAATTAATGAAGCATTTTTGAAGTAAGATTTTGTTGGGATACAGCCATAATGAAGACAAGTTCCACCCAGATTATGTTTATTTACTAAAACAACATTTAAGCCTTTGCTTGCACCATACAAGGCAGCTTCATACCCACCAGGACCAGCACCAATAATAATTACATCAATCATAGTAAGTCTCGATATTTAACTTTTAGCTCTCTTGCAGCTAAAACTTCATCTAGTCTTCTTACTGGTGTTGTATGTGGTGCATTATGTAATAGTTCTGGATTTGCCTCTGCTTCATTAGCAATCTTAATTAAAGCATCAATAAACTCATCTATTGTTTCTTTGCTTTCAGTTTCTACTGGTTCAACCATCATTGATTGACTAAATAGTAATGGGAAATAGATTGTAGAAGGGTGAAAGCCATAATCAAGTAATCTCTTAGCTACATCTAAAGTAGTAGCTTTTTTCGATTTTAAACCATTAAATACAACTTCGTGCATAATCGCCCCCTTAACAGGAACTTCATAATACTCTTCTAAACATGCCTTAACATAGTTTGCATTAAGTACTGCCATCTCCCCAACATCCCTAATGTTTTCTTTACCCATACTTAAGATATAAGCATAAGCTTTTAAAATAACATTATAGTTACCTTGGAAATAACTTACACTTCCAATTGAATCTTTTTCTTTTTTCCTTACATATAAACCATTTTCTAACTTAACATGTTTATTTGGTAAAAATGTCTTTAACTTTTCTCCTACACCAACAGCACCTACTCCAGGTCCTCCACCACCATGAGGTGTTGAGAAAGACTTGTGTAAATTAAGGTGAATAACATCAAATCCCATATCAGAAGGTTTAGCTAAACCTAATAGAGCATTAAAATTAGCACCATCATAATACATTAATCCACCTGCATCATGAACTAACTTAGTAATCTTACAAACATCTTTTTCATAAAGACCTGCTGTATTAGGATTAGTAAGCATCATTCCTGCTACCTCATCATCTAATAGTTCTTTTAAATGCTCTAAATCAACTGTACCATCTTCAGTGCTTTGTAAGTTAACAACTTCAAAACCTACAATTGCAACTGATGCTGGGTTAGTTCCGTGAGCAGAGTCGGGAATAATAATCTTCTTACGTTTAAAATCTTTATTTTTCTCATGATAAGCTTTAATCATCATTAATCCAGTTAACTCTCCATGGGCTCCTGCACAAGGTGCAAAACTAAAAGCTTTTAATCCTAGAATTTCATTTAGTAATTTTTCTAAATTATATTCTAATTCTAAAGCTCCTTGACTTGAAACATCTGGTTGTAGTGGATGTAAATTATTAAATTTAGGATTCTTTGATAACTCTTCGTTAATCTTAGGATTATACTTCATCGTACAACTTCCTAAAGGATAAATACCTCGATCAACACCATAGTTTTTAAGTGATAAATTAGTATAATGTCTAATAACATCAACTTCAGAAACTTCAGGAAGTAATAAATCTCTTTTTGTTAAATGTTCTTTTGGTAATGCGTAATCTTTAATATCAGTTTTTGGTAAAGTAATACCTACACGACCTTTTTTTGATCTTTCAAAAATTAATTTATCGTACATTATACTTCACCTACTTTCTTTACAAACCCATCTATTTCGTCTTTAGTTCTTACCTCACTTGCATAGAAAATAATTAAATTATCTTTGATGTTATAACCAGATAAATAACCTAAAGCTAAAAGTTTTTGCTCTAAAAGTTTAGGATTGCCTAAATATTCTAAAACAAATTCTTGATAGAATGGCCTAGAAGTAACTTTTTTAAATTTCTTAGTTTTTAATAACTCTTCTTCTAAATAATGAGCATTATTATAAGCTCTCTTACTTAGTTCAATTAAACCAAGTTTACCAACTAAACTTAAATAGATTGAAACAGTTAAAGCCATTAAAGACTGATTAGAACAAATATTCGAAGTAGCTTTTTCTCTTCTAATATGTTGTTCACGTGCTTGAAGTGTTAAAACATAACCTCTTTTTCCTTCTACATCTACAGTCTTACCAACGATCCTACCAGGTAGTCTTCTTTGATATTTAGATATAGTAGCAATATAGCCCACACTTGGTCCACCAAAGTTTCTCTTTAAACCTAAACTTTGCATATCCCCGCAAGCTATATCGGCGTTATATTCACTTGGAGCTTTAAATAAAGCTAAACTGCTTGGTTCTTGATTAATAATAAATAAAGCGCCAATTTCTTCTAAAGTTGCTTTCACTTTGCTATAGTCTTCTAAAACACCATAAACATTTGGTGTTTGCGCCACAAAACAGGCAACATCACTACTTAGCTTTTTCTTTAAATCTTCCAAGTCAAAACTAAAATCTTTTTCTAAAACATATTCAACTTCTAAATCGCGATACTTAGAGTAAGTCTTAACAACATCTAACACATAAGGATTAATTGTTTTACTTAATAAAACTTTATTTTTCCTTGTAGCTGCTACTGCCATAAAGATAGCTTCAGCTGTACTACTAGCACCATCATACATTGAGGCATTAGCTATATCCATACCAGTTAACTCACAAACATAAGATTGGAACTCAAAGATATATTGCAATGTTCCTTGTGATACTTCTGGTTGATATGGTGTATAAGATGTAAGAAACTCTTGGCGAGAAATAAGAGCATCAATAATACTGAAGTCATAGCTTTCATAACTACCTAAACCACAAAAAGAAAGCAAGTTTTTATTTTTACTTGCTAGTCTTCCAAAATGATCTCTTAACTCATTTTCACTCATCTTGCTAGGGATGTCTAATGGTTTAGTCAGTTTAATATCTCCTAAAGCTACGAATAATTCATCAATTGTCTTGATACCTATTTTATCAAGCATTTCTTTAATATCGCTAGCTGTATGAGGTAAATACTTATGCATTAGCTAATTCCTTTTCGTATGCTTCAGCTGAAAGTAATTTCTTTAATTCTTCTTTCGAATCAAGCTCGACTTTAACTAACCAAGCACCATATGGATCTTCATTAATTAATTCTGGACTATCCAAAACCGCTTCGTTTACTTCTAGTACTTTTCCACTTACAGGTGAGTAGATATCTGAAGCTGATTTTACTGACTCAACAACGCCACATTCTGCGCCTTGAGCAACATCATCAGCATCTGGTCCTTCAAAATAAATAATATCGCCTAATTCACTAGCTGCAAAAGCTGTTAAGCCAATGTATGCAACATTTCCTTCTACTTTTACCCACTCATGTGTTTTTGTATAAAACAAACCTTTTTTAATATCTGCCATTTTCTCCTCCTATTTTTGATATTTTTTATCCATGAATTTTTTCTTAATAATCTTAGCCTTTACAAATTTCTTGTGAACTAAGATTTCTACTTCTTTATCTAATTTATACTCATCGCGATCGATTAAAGCAACCGCGTAACTATCTTTAGTATTAGGTATCATATAACCAGTAGTTACATAACCAATTTCTTTACCTTCAGAATATACTTTATAACCGTGTCTTGCAATTCCTGGTCCTAATAACTCTAAACCTACACTTCTTCTTTTTAATCCTTCTTCTTTGATTTTGCTTAAAGCTTCTTTGCCATAAAAATCTTTATTAAAATCAACACCGAAACTTAAACCAGCTTCTAAAGGATTAATATCCATATCTAACTCTTGGCCATATAAAGGTAGGGCTGCTTCAAATCTTAAAGTGTCTCTTGCACCTAAACCACATGACTTCATTCCTCTTTTTGTTAGGTGTTGATATAGTTTTAAGATATCTTCATTCTTACCATAAATTTCAAAACCATCACCACCAGTATAACCACTACGAGAAATTAAAAATTTCATTCCTAAAATACTATAATACTTAAAGTCATACATTTTAAGTTCATCTAGCTTATCCACTAAATCCTTTTGAAGAAAACTAGCTGCATTAGGTCCTTGAATTGCTAGTAAAGAAATATCATCAGACATATCAACTACATCACAATTATATTTACCTTTTTTAAATAGTTTCATTATATGCTCATAATCTTTTTCTTTATTAGAAGCATTAACTACAAGCAAGAATTTAGAATCATTATACTTATAGACCATAATGTCATCTACAACTCCGCCATTCTCATTTAATAAAAAACCATAACTCATTCTTAAATCTGGTCCACTTAAATTTTGTGTTACTAAATAATCAGTAAACTTATAAGCATTTTCTCCCGAAATCATAATCTCTCCCATATGTGAACAATCAAAACAGCCAAAATCACTTCTAACAAGTTCATGTTCTTCGCTAATTGATGTGTAATATACGGGAAGTAAATAACCAGTAAATTCAATCATCTTTCCTGATTGTTTAATGTGTTCATCATACAATACTGTTTTCTTCATAACTATCCACCTTTATTGATATTAGTATACCATTATTTGAAAAACTAAACAAGCAAAACAAAAGGCAAAAGAATATCTTTTGCCTTTTACTTTTTATCTAAAATTATTATACATAGCTGCTAATAATTCACCATTATAATCTTGATTATACTCCCAGAACATTATTCCACCTAATCCTTGAGCTTTAGCCCATTTAGCTTTTTCAGCTACTGCCCATGGACTTTCAAATCCAATCCAGACGCCTGTATCTTTATTATAATACCAAGATGTTTTAGTTTCTTGAGAAGTGTAAATATATGTTTCATCACTTAAATTTGTCCAATACTCTTTTCTTAGGTTTTTGTAGGTCATTGTGGAAGCGGCTTGAGCAACGCTAACTCCTAAGCCATCACCTGTGCTAGATACATTAAGATATCTTTTACCATAAAAAGCTGAACCAATAGTTAATTTATTTCTTGGAAAACCAGTTGCAATAAAATTATTTAATCCTCTTTGGGCAGACCATGCTGCTCCAGGTCCTGGTAATAAAGCAGAACAGTGTGATGTTGTAGTAGAAGATCCACCATCATAAGTCATAATATGAATATAATCAAATTCATTTTGCAATCTATCTAAAGAATAATTATTTGGATAACTCATTGCACAAGCAGCAGTTAATAATAAATCTTTTCTTGGGGAATCATCCATTGCTGCCCTTAATTCCTTTACAAACAAATAGAAATTTTGAATATCATTAGGACTCGAAGGATTACTTGAGAATGAAAATCCTGGTCCTTCCCAGTCTAAATCAATACCATCAAAATCATATTCAATTACTGCTTGAACCATTTGGTTTACAATTGTAGTTCTACCTTCTGCCGTTGAAACAGCAGCACTAAATCCTGGAATAAGTGGTGGCCCATTTTTACCCCCATCTTGAACTGACATCACTACTCTCTTACCAACTTCTCTTAAAGGCATAATTGTAGGTAGTAGTGATTCGATTGTAGAAACGGTGAACATACCATTTGTTACATAAGCAAAGCATAAATTAAAGACATCAATTTTCGCAACATCTTCTTGCCTAATTCCTTCATATCCCCAAGTAGGAACATAAGCAAAAATTAGTGGCCTTTGAGGTAATGGTCTTAAATCAAATCCTTTTGAAACAGTAATAGCTTTTGTAAGTTCTTCGCTACCTAAAGAAGAATTAATTGTTAATGTTAAATTCACAACAACATCATAAGTAATTTGTGTTACTTGGGCAGTATATACGCCATCAACAACTTTAGGATAAATAACTCCTTTATGATCAGAATGCCACATTATATAAACACTCTCTACATTTGTTCCATTAATCAATTCAAAGCTTTCAGTAGCATTAGCTGGTACATGTTCCTCAAACCAAGTTTTTAGCCTTGCAACTTCATTAACCTCTGCTTCTCTTTCTCTTCTTTCTCTATCAAGTCTCATTGCTTCTTGCTCCTCAAATGACATTTCTGCCCATTCCTCAAATGGTACTTCTTCTTCTTTCCTTGGATATAAAGTAAATTCATATGTTTTAGTAATACCATTTATCGTAATAGTTACTTCTGCTTCACCATAATCTAAACACTCTACGTGTACTTTACGTAATCCATCTTGAGGATCAGTAAAAATAAAACTTCTTAATTTTGTAGTATCGCTAACTCTTAAACTATAAGTTTCAATTTTCGCATCTGCTGGCTCTAAAACAATTAAACCATTGGTTTTATTTTCTGGAGGAGTCATCTTTCTTAAGCTTAAAGTTGGAAACTCTACATTAATATCAATAGTCTCTATTTGAGAAATCTCTTCATAAACTAAATAGATTACTAAATTACTAGTAACATTACTAGCAAAATCAAATAATGTAACTCCTTCTTTATCTAAATAAAAACCTTTAAAATTGTATCCGTCTTTATTTGCTACAGTAGGAGCAGTAATTTTGTCATTCTCTTTTACTTCAAGAGCTAAAATTTCTGTCTCATCTACTTCTCTAAATGAAACATTATAATTTACCTCTATAATCTCATCTTCTAAATACTCAATTTTTAAAAGATCTTCATCTTTAAGCATAAAACTAAAATCAGTTTTCTCTTCACCATTTAAAGTTATTCTAAAATAATTATTTTCTGATAATTCTAAATTGTTAATCTTTTGAATACCTTCACTATAAACTAAATTATATTTAGATTTTAAAATCTCTAATAAATTATCTCCTTCATTATAAGTAATAGTTTCTTTTACTATTAATGCTTTTTCATCATAAAGTTCAAAAGTAAATGTGAATTCCTTATCTTCTGGCTTCTTATCGCAAGAACACCCTACAAGAAGAAACGGGATAAGTAATAAAAATAATAATATCGTCTTTTTCATAAGTCTCCTTATCTAGTCCACTAATATCTAAAATTATAATATAAAGCAGACATTAATTCGTTTTGATAATCTGTATTATAATCCCAAAACATAATTCCACCTAAATTTTGATTTTTAGCCCATTTAGCTTTCTCGGCTACTGCCCATGGACTTTCAAAAGTAATCCAAGAACTGCCATCATAATACCAAGTTGCCTTAGTCACTTCTGATTTATGAATATATGTTTCATCATTTAAGTCAGTCCAATATTCTTGTCTAATTTTATCGTAATTAATCGTTTTACACGCTTCACTTACGGTTTGACTTAATCCATCTCCAATGCCATTAGGAAGATTATATATTTTACCATAGAAAGCTGCACCAACTGTTAGTTTTTCTCTTGGCATATATCTTAAATATTCATTCAATCCTTTTTCCGTAGAGAAATAAGTAGAACCAGGACCTTCTAATAAAGCTGAGTTGTGCGTTGTCGTTGTAGAGATAACAAAATCATAAGTCATAATATGAATATAATCAAAATCATCTTTTAGTTTATCTAAAGAATATTGATCTGCTTTAGGCGCAGCACAAGCAGCAGTTAATAATAAATCTGCTCTAGGTGATGCATCCATCGCTGCTTTTAATTCCTTCACAAACAAGTAGAAATTAATAACATCATCTGGATGACACGGATTACTAGAATATGAAAATCCGGGTCCTTCCCAGTCTAAATCTACACCATCTAAATCATACTTAATAACTGTTTCCATTATTTGATTAACAGTTCTTGTTCTTTTCTCAGCTGTTGAAACAGCATCACTAAATCCTAGTATTTCTACTCCATCATCAGTAGCTGATGCTAATTTACCGCCATCATGAACAGAAAGAACTACTCGTTTACCCATTCTTCTTAAAGGCATAATGTGCGGCATTAAAAACTCAATATGAGATACATCAAACTCGCCATTCTTCACATAACCAAAACATAAATGGAAAACATCGATTCTTGAAATATCTTCAGGTGAAATTCCTGTAAAATTCCAAATTGGTACATAAGCAAAAACTAATGGATGATCTGGAAGCGGAATTAAATTAAATCCTGGAACAGCAATTTCTTTCGTAATTGTTTCACTACTACTAGCCGTACTAACCGTTAATGATAATGTAGCATTAGTATCATAACTAATTTGCGTTATTTGACCTACATAAACATTATCTACATATGTTAAGTAAAGAACATTTTTATTATCAGAATGCCAATTCACATAAACACCTGATACATCTGATCTGTCAATCAAATCAAAATTGCCAACAGTACTATCAGGAATACTTTCAATAAACCAAGTTTTAATTCTTTCAACTTCGTTATCAATAACTTCGGCTTCTCTTCTTTCTCTGTCAAGTCTCATTGCTTCTTGTTCTTCGAAAGACATTTCAAACCATTCATTATCTGGCACATCTTCTTCTCTTCTTGGATATAAAGTAAATTCATATTCTTGAATTTTACCATTTAAATTTACTATAACTTTCGCTGTACCAAAATCTAAACATTTTGCTTTTACTTTATAAACATTGTCTACTTGATCTAAATAAAGCGTACAACTCAATTTAGTATCATCACTACTAGTAACAGACATCGTTTTAATACTAGCACTACTAGGTTCATAAGTAACGATACCTATAGTTTCATCTTCACCCGCAGTCTTCTTTCGTAATGCTTGTGTAGGAAACTCTATTGTATAACTAACTTCACTTACTATCTCTTCATAAATAAAGTAAATTACTGTATCACGAGTAAGATAAGAATTAAAATCAAATTCTAAAGTCGCTTCTTTATCTAAATAATAACCTTTAAAAGTATATCCTTCTTTTTCAGGTGGAGCTGGCTTTGAAACTAGTGAATTGTTAGGCCAAACATAAGAACTAATTAAAGTATCATCAACTTCCTTAAAAGTAACTTCATATTCTTTGAATGATGATTCTTTATGATACTGAATTTTCAATATATACTGATCTTTCATCTCAAAAACAAAACTAGTTTGTTCTACATCATTTAGGGTTATTGTGAAATAACCAGTTTCTGCTAACTCAATGTTTTTAATTTGTAGGATTTTTCCTTGTTCTTGATTATAAACTAAACCATATTTATTTTTCAATATTTCAAGTAAATTTTCGCCTTCATTAAATGCAACTTTCTCATTAATTATTTGTTCTTGTTCGTTAAGAATAATTAATGTAAAAGAGTGTTCTTTTGACTTGTCACAAGAACATCCAGTTAAAATAAATGGAATTAGCAATAAAAATAGTAAAATTGTTTTTTTCATAAATTACCCTATCGAATCTGTCATTTCTAGTTTAATTAGTTGATTTAATTCAACTGCATATTCCATTGGTAGTTCTTTAGAGAATGGTTCAATAAAACCCATTACTATCATCTCCACAGCTTCCTCTTCTGGAATTCCTCTACTCATTAAATAAAACAATTGTTCATCACTAATTTTAGAGACAGTTGCTTCATGTTCTATTCTTGATTTTTGATTGCGAGCAATATTAAATGGAATCGTATCGCTAGTAGATTTATCATCTAAAATGATTGTATCGCATTCAATAAAACTACGAGCATTTAAAGCTTTTGGTCCATGGTAAACTGTACCACGATAATTTACCTTTCCTCCGCCTCTACATAACGATTTACTAATAATTGTACTTGATGTATTAGGCGCTAAATGAATCATCTTCGCCCCTGCATCTTGATATTGACCTTTGTTTGCAAAGGCTATTGAAATACAACTACCTTTCGCATTTTCTCCTTTTAAAATACAAGCAGGATACTTCATATTTAATCCTGAACCTATATTACCATCAATCCAGTCCATATGACCATTAGCTTCAACTTGAGCTCTTTTAGTAACTAAATTAAGAATGTTTGTAGACCAATTTTGAATAGTCGTATAACGGCAATATCCATTCTCCTTTACAACAATCTCTACAACAGCTGCATGCAAAGAATCACTTGAATAAATAGGTGCTGTACAACCCTCTACATAATGAAGACTAGCACCTTCATCAACCACTATTAATGTTCTTTCAAATTGTCCCATTCTTTCAGTATTAATTCTAAAATAAGATTGTAATGGTTTATCTATTTTAACTCCTTTAGGAACATAAATAAATGTTCCCCCACTCCAAACAGCAGAGTTTAAAGCTGCAAATTTATTGTCATTATAAGGAACTACAGTTCCTAAATATTGCTTTACAAGATTAGGATATTTCCTAACAGCTGTATCTGTATCTGTAAAGATAACACCTAGTTCTTCTAACTCTTTTAACTGATTATGATAAACAGCCTCAGATTCAAACTGCGTTGTAACTCCTGCTAAGTACTCTCTTTCTGCTTCAGGAATTCCTAACTTCTCAAAAGTGTCTTTAATTTCATCGGGAACATCATCCCAACTTTTTTCTACTTGATCAGTAGCTTTTATATAATAAATATAATCATCAAAATCAATGAATTCTAAATTTGGGCCAAAAGAAGGATATTTGTGAACTAAAAACTCTTCGTAAGATTTCATCCTAAAATCTCTTATCCATTTTGGTTCATTTTTTTCTTTAGATATTGTTTCAATTACTTCTCTGTTTAAGCCTTTTTTAGTTTTAAAAACAGCATCAGTTTCTGTCTTAAAACCATATTTATAATCCCCTACAATATCATATTTCTCTTTCTTCATCTAAGTCTCCTTCTAAGACCATTTCTAATGCTTTCCAAGAAATTGTAGCACAACGAATTCTAGCAGGAAATGAAGCAACACCAGCTAAACTATTAGCATCGCCTAAACTTTCATAGTCTCCGTCTTTTCCTTGAACTAAATCATAAAACTTATTTATTTCTTTTCTTGCAAAATCAACAGTCTTACCTTCCATTAATGAACAAAGCATTGAAGCTGATGCACAACAAATAGAACAACCAGTTCCATTATGATTGATTGTTTCAATAACTCCATTATTAACTTTAGCTTCGATAGTAATATCATCCCCACAAGCTGGATTTTTTAAATGAACTTTTGGATATCCTTTTAATCCTTTATTATAAGGATTACGATAATGATCCATGATTACAGTTTGATACAAATTACGTAATTTATCCATTTTATTCTCCTTGGTAAAAAAAGTTTATAGCTTTCTTTAGTGCTTCAATTAACTTATCGATATCTTCTTTATCATTATAGATAAAAAATGATACTCTTAAAGATGCCACAATTTCTAATTTTTTTGCTATTAATTGTGCACAATGATGTCCAGCTCTCACATAAACATTATCTGAATCTAAAATAGTTGCTACATCATGAGGATGAACTCCATCTAAATTAAAAGCAATAATTCCTAAATCAGGATTAGAATTATAAATAGTTAGATGCTTTAAAACTTTCATTTTTTCTAAAGCATACTTAGTTAATTCTTGTTCATGTTTTTTAATATTATCTAATCCTATATCTTTTAAATAATCTAAAGCATAACCCAGACCAATAATTTCGGCTATCGCAGGTGTTCCTACCTCAAAACGATAAGGCATTTCACGATAACTAGAATCATATAACTCTACATTATCAATCATATCTCCACCATAAAATAAAGGTTTTAACTTTTTGAAGATATCTTTTTTCCCATACAAAACACCAAGACCAGTTGGCCCTAAAGCTTTATGAGCAGAAAATGCAAGAAAGTCACAATCCATTTTCTTTACATCAATCGGCAAATGAGCGATACCTTGAGCAGCATCAACTACTACTAAAGAGTTATATTTTCTTGCCTCTTTAATTAATTCTTCGATTGGCGTAATATAACCAAAAACATTAGAAACTAAAGTTAAAGCAATAACTTTAGTTTTTTCATTTAAAACTGACTTTAAAGCATCAATAGTAATTCTACCTTTTGAATCAAGTTTTAGATATCTTAAGACCGCTTTTTTCCTTAACGCTAACTGTTGCCATGGCAAAACAGAAGAGTGATGTTCTAACTCAGAAGTAATAATTTCATCCCCTTCTTTTATATTAGTCTCGCCCCAACTTAAAGCTACAAAATTTAAAGCTTCAGATGCATTTTTAAAATACACTATTTCTTCAAAACTAGCGTTAATAAAATCTGCAACTTTTTGTCTTCCCTCTTCATAGGCTTTAGTTGCTAGATAAGATAGTTTATATACCCCACGGTGGATATTAACTCCAAAGTGAGTATAGTATTCATTCATCTTATCTAAAACTTTTTTAGGTTTTAAGACAGTAGCTGCGTTATCTAAATAAACCATATCTTTATTGTTTTGGTAAATTGGAAAATCTTTCCTTATTTTCTTTGCGTCTAACACTTATAACCTCTTCTCTATTTCTTGTTTTAAATCCTTATCCTCAATTTTATCTAAAATAGTTCGATAATATCCTTCAATAATTATTCTTTCAGCTTCTTCCTTAGGGATTCCTCTGCTCATTAAGTAAAACAAATCACTAT
The DNA here is from genome assembly GCA_035377365.1 of Bacilli bacterium. Lineage (GTDB taxonomy): Bacteria > Bacillota_I > Bacilli_A > ML615J-28 > CAG-698 > DUNF01. The sequence goes on along the minus strand of DAOSSK010000006.1, from coordinate 13,880 downwards.
CGGCTAATGCTCCAATTGATGCACCATGGTTTGCAATAACATCATGATGATTAATTTCTAAAATTGGATTAGCTTCAATTGAAGAATATAAATCTAACATTATTCCCTTAGTTGATTGATTGATTGCAGCTTTCTTGCAATCAAAATCAATAAACCCTGTATTATTGATAACTAGTTTAGAATCGTTGTCTGTAACAGCGTAGTTTCTTAAATTTGATTCTGTATAAGGAGACAAGTGATTGATTCTAAAATCATAAACTTGTTTCATATTTTCTTTATTGATAATAATATTATCAAGTTCAATATTGCTTTCTTCTTTTAAATTTGCTTCTAAATTAAAACTATCACATTTTGAATTAAAACAACTTAAAGCTTTAATATTGCTTTTACTAGCATCAAAAATTTGTTTGACTCGACTTGCACCATCTAAACAAACATTAACTAACTTTACTTCGTTATTTTTAAATTTTAATTTTAAATTAAAATTATTTGCTTCTTTAAAAATAAGGTGAAGTGTTACATTAATGTTTTCCTTTACATCAATAGTTACATTTTTTGTTTGGCTTTGAAAAACAAAATCATAAACTCCCGAACTATCAATTGTTTTTTTATGTTCTAAAACTCTCATTTCTTCGGCCTTGCAGCTGATTCTTTAACTGCACAACTTTCAAGTGAAATTGGTGCTTCTTCCTCTTCAAAAATTCCAAGTTCTGTTTTAACCCAATCATAACCTTCTTTATTAATTTTCTTAATTAACTCTATTCCACCAGACTTAACGATTCTTCCTCCAACTAAAACATGGGCTTGATCAATATCTAAATAGTCTAATAGTCTTTCATAGTGAGTAATAAGCATCGCACCAAATTCAGGACTTTTCATCTTATTAATTGCCTCACCCACAACCTTTAAACCATCTACGTCTAATCCAGAGTCTATTTCATCAAGTAAAGCAATATTAGGTTTTAATAATTTCATTTGCAAAATCTCATTACGTTTTTTCTCACCACCAGAAAATCCTTCGTTTAGATATCTTTCTGGTAGATCTTTGTTCATTTGCAACTCTTCAACGGTTTGATCTAACTCTTTAATAAACTTATATAGTGATAATCTTTTACCTTCTTCAAGTCTTGCTTCTAAAGCTTTTTTAATAAACTCTGCGTTAGTAAGGCCACCTACTTCACTAGGATATTGCATTCCAAAAAACAAGCCTTTTCTTGCTCTTTCGTCAACACTCATTTTTAAAACATCTTCACCATTTAAAGTTATCGACCCTTTTGTAACTTTATAATTAAAGTGTCCCATAATCGCAGTAGCTAGCGTTGACTTTCCTGCTCCATTAGGACCCATAATTGCATGAAATTCTCCTGACTTTAAACTTAAGTTAATTCCTTTTAAAATCTCTTTATTTTCTACACTTACATGTAAATCTTTAATCTCTAATACTTTCATCGATATACCCCTTGATATTGATAATTCTTTTCTTCTAGTGACGCATTAAATTCAAACTTGTTTTCTAATCCACTAGAAACATAGACTTTATAGTTTTTTCCTTCTTTCAAAACAAACACAGCTTCGGTGTTGTCTGTTGTTTCAATAAATTCCATACCCTTTTCTAAACCTAAAGCAAAAACAGTTGTACTATAAGCATCTCCTAAAATTGAAAGGTCAGTAATAATTGATACTGATACTAAACCATTAGCTATAGGATAACCTGTTCTTGGGTCTAAAATGTGATGATAATGATTACCGTCTTCATCGATAATATATTTTTCATAGTCACCACTTGTAACTACTGTTTTATCTTTATTGTCTAGGACTTTACCTAATTTATTTAAATCACCCGCCAAATAATTTTTGCTAGGAGTTCTTACATATAAAGGCCAATCAATATCTTCGCCTTTAGTATTCACATAATTTCCTAAAAGTAAAATATTAGCTCCAACATCAATAATAGCTCTATCAATGTTTTGACTAACTAAATATTCTTTAATTTTATCAGCTGCATATCCCTTCACAATCGAACCTAAATCTAAAGCCATTCCTACTTCTGTTAAGAAAACTTTGTTGTTTGTTTTATCTAAAACAACTTTTTCGTAATTAACTAAAGGAAGCAAACTTTCAAGTTCTTCTCTTGTTGGAAGGTATTCAACAGGAACAGGACCTTCATAAGTTGTAAAGATTAACTCAGGAAAATCCCAAGCTTGCCATACAGGGGCAATTGTTGGGTCAAATAAAGCAACACCATCAACTTTTGACATACTAGCTACTTCTAGTGCTTTTTCTAATACATAAATAAATTCACCAGATACTGAAACAGGTTCAATTCCAGCTTTTTCGTTTACTTTCATTAAAGTTGATTTTTCTCCACCGATTCTTTCAACTGCATTAAATTCTAAATCAAGTTCTTCTAGAATAGCTCTCATCTCTTCTCCTAGTCTTTGTCTTTCTTCTTCACTCAAATCTTGACTTACAATTTGAACTTTACTTACAGTTTGAAATGAATTTCCTAAGTCAATTGTATAAACATAATATTGCTTTTCTTCTTGTTCTTTTGTTGATTTAAAATACCATAAACTTAAAGCAAATGTTGTGATAACTATTACACTAACAACTATTATTCCAATTAAGTTTTTTAAATCTAGTCTTTTTTTAGTTTCCATAATTACTCCATTATAATATTTATTATAGCATTTAATGCGAAAAATGCAAATTATATAGTAAAAAAAGCACGATAACACTAATTGTCATCATGCTTTTATTTTATTTTCTAATTGTTTCCATCCTTAAACTAACTAATTTTTTCAACTCTTCATTATTAAATTCCTCTAAAGGAACAAGTAATTTTTCAAGCTGTAAATTAGCATAAGCATAGGCATCTACTTCAATTGCGAGAATAGCATCTAAAGAAAATTCACCATCTTCTTTTTTCTTTAATTCCTCTTTCCAAAGTTCATATTCTTCTTCACTTATTTCTAAACCTTCTTTGTTTTCATCGCCAAGCAAAATTTGTTTGAATTGCCATAAGTGCCTCATTTCATGAAAAACTACTCCTGCCATCTCTATATGGTTTGCTTCTTTAAGCCACTTTTGATTGAAGTTAAGAACTTTATGAGGAAATTGAGTATAAGCTCTAATTTCATCCGGCATTTTAGAAACGTTTATTTCTGGCAAACTTAAATCTAAGTCATTTGCAGCTGCGATGATTAAAGCGGGTATCAACTCTCTATCCATTTTCCTCGCCTCTTACTTCATATTGCAATTGATATAGTTTATAATAATGTCCTTTTTGTTTTAGTAATTCTTGATGATTACCTTGTTCGATTAATCTACCCTTACTAATAACCATAATCTTATCTGCGTGTTGAATTGTAGATAATCTATGAGCTACGATTAACATTGTACCAATACTCATCATTTTCTCTAAAGAATTTTGAATTAAAAGTTCAGTTTCTGTATCTATATTAGCTGTTGCTTCATCTAAAATCAAAATCTTTGGATCATGAGCAATAGTTCTTGCAAATGATAGTAATTGTCTTTGCCCTGAAGAGAAGTTGTTTCCGTGTTCTCTAACTTCCTCATCATATTTGTTTGGAAGTTTTTGGATAAATTGATCAGCATTTACATAAACACTTGCTTCTTGTACTTTTTCATCACTAATTGCTTCATCTCTTAAATTAATGTTAGTTTTAACTGTTCCACTAAATAAGAATACATCTTGCATCATTTGGCCAATACTTCTTCTTAAACTATTTAGTTCAATCTGTCTAATATCAATACCATCAATTAAGATTTCACCTTTTTGAATATCGTAGTTTCTTGTAATCAAAGCTAAAATTGTTGTTTTACCTGATCCAGTTGCCCCTACAAAAGCAACAGTTTCTTTTGGATTAATATGGAAACTTACATCTTGTAAGATCCAATCAGATGTTGGATATTTAAACCAAACATTTCTAAACTCAATTTCACCTTTAATCTCTTCTAAAACTACTGGATGAGAAACTTCTTCAATCTCAGATTTTTTGCCCATTGCTTCAAAAATTCTCTCACTTGAAGCAAACGCAGATTGTAAGATGTTATATTGCTCCGCAAGTTCTTGTAATGGTCCAAACATTTTATTCGCTAATTGAATAAATGTAAACAAAGCACCTACAGTAAACCCACCAGCAAAACTAATAACATCTAATCCGCCAACCCAAATAATTAAACAAGTTGTTAGCATTGTAATTACATAAATTGATGGTCTATATAAAGCAAAACCATAAATTAATTTTAAGTGTGCTTTCTTCAAGAAGACATTTTTCTCTTCAAATTGTTTCATTTGTCTATCTTCTTGATTAAAGCTTTGAGTAATTTTCATTCCACTAACGTTCTCATTTACAAATGAGTTAATTTCACTTACTCCAGATCTTACTTGACGGTAAATCTTACGAGAGAAATTACGGAATAATAAAGATAAAACAAAAACAATTGGAATACAAATCATTGTATATAAAGCTAATCGCCAATTCATAACAAGCATGAAAACTAATACACCAACAATTGTAAGTACGTTTTTCAAAAGGTTAGTAATTACTGAAGTATACATTTCACTTAAAGTATTTACATCAGTTGTAACTCTTGTAGCTAATTTACCAGCTGGAGTTTCTTTAAGCATACTTGTAGAGTAATGTTCAATTGCATTAAAAACATCACCTCTTACATTATAAATAATTCCTTGTCCAATTTTTTGAAGCATGATTGCAGAGAAATATTCTAAAATTGAAGTAACAATAATGATTCCTAAAAACAATAGAATAATTTTTGCAAAACTAGCCATCTCAACTGGTGTCTCACCATTTAAACGGTCAATCACATCACCTATTAAATAATCAGTTAATAGTGATGCTCCAATTGATAAAACCATTACAATAAAAATAATTATGTAATACCAAATATATTTTTTACCATATCCAAGTAGCTTACTAAAAAGCCTTGCATCACTTATTTTCTTTACACCTTTAGGCATTATTGTCCACCTCCTTCAATTTCTTCTTCAAGAGATTGTAATCTTACTAGATTACTATAAAGAGGATGTTCTAGTAACTCTTCGTGAGTTCCAAAACCAATAAGTTTTCCTTCGTCTATCAGTAAGATACGATCAAGTTTTCTTACTGTAGATACACGGTGTGCTATTAAAATTGTTGTTTTTCCTTTTCTTGTAGCTTTTAAGTTTCGAATAATTTTATCTTCAGTATCGGTATCTACAGCTGAAACAGAATCGTCTAAAATCAAAATTGGTGCTTCTTTAATCAAAGCTCTCGCAATTGATACTCTTTGCTTTTGACCACCAGAGATTGTTGAACCACGTTCACCAATCATTGTTTCATATCCTTGTTGGAACTCTTCGATATTACTATCTAAGTCTGCAAGTTTAGCAACTTCCATGACTTCATGATTTGTTACTTCTCTTTTTGTTCCAAAAGCAATATTTTCATAAACAGTATCATAAAACAAGAAATTGTCTTGAGGCACGATAGCAGTGTTGTCCCTTAAAACTTTTAATGGGATTTTATTAATATCTATACCATCATATTTAATCATTCCATCTTCTACATTATAAATTCTCATTAATGTATCGATTAAAGTAGTTTTACCAGATCCAGTTTTACCTAAGATTCCAACACTTTCGCCAGCCTTGATTTTAAAACTAATATTTTCAATAACATTTTCTTCTAAACCAGGATATTTAAACGATAAATTAGTAACTTCAATTTCTCCCGATAATTTCTCTACTTCAACAACATCTTCTTTATCTACAAGATCAGGTTTATAATCTAATAAACCATTTACTCTTTGTAAACTTGCTTTAGCTTGAGCATGCATATTAATAAACATTGACATACCCATAATCGGCCAAATTAAATGTCCAAATAAAGAAATAAAAGTAATCAATTGTCCAGTAGTTAAAGTCTTTTGATCAAATACTAAATAAGCACCATAAGCAAAAACACCAATTAAAATAAAGTTAATAAATAAGTTAATAACAACTCTAATTGATGCTGCGGCTTTCGCAAAACTCATATTCTTATCGTAGTTATCTTTGTTTTTCTTTGCAAAGTGAATAATTTCATTTTGTTCCTTTACAAAAGCCTTAATAACTCCTAAACCAGTAATATTCTCAACAGTAAAATCAGATAAATCTGCAAATGCTGCTTGTCTAGCTGCTGCCCTTTTTTGCATAATTCTACCAATTAAAATCCCAAAGCCACCTAAAACAATTAATGGTATAACTACAAATAAAGCCATTTTGAAATCTAACATAAACATCTTTACAGCAGTCAAAACTCCTAAAAAGATAGTATCGAAGAACATCAATGTTCCTTGACTAATCGACTGTTTGATAATTTCCAAGTCATTTGTATAAATAGCCATAATATCACCAGTCTTGTGTTTACTATAGTAATCTTGTGATAAAGTCATACTATGAGCAAACATCTTACTTCTTAAGTCTGCTTCAATTCTTGGGCCATTAGCACTTAAAGTAACTCGCCATAAAAATCTAGTAACAAAGATTAAACCAACAATTCCTAAAATTTCAAAAATCTTTTGGGCAAGGTCATCTTTAGTCATAGCAATAATACCCGTGTCTGGATCTTTAGCTAAACCATCGGTAATGATTCCCAAAAATTCAGGTATTTTAAGTTGCAAGTAATCAACAGCAAGTAATGACAATATTCCGATAATGAATAGCCATAAATATTTTATGTAATATTTGTTTATATGTCTTCCAAATATCATAAATTTTCCTCCGAATATTAAATTAGTATATCATGTATTGACCCTTTTTGCAATACATACAAAAACTATTTTTTCTATAACATGTTTTCATTTTAAATAAAAAGATATCTGCTACTTATAGTAGCAGATATTTTTTACTCTTCTATTAGTGTTGAGTTAACACTTAATAATGCATTACCATCAAAGATACAATGATAATGATATTTTCCATCTTTAAACAAAGCATAAGATAATATATCTCTTAAGTTATGACTAACACCTATATTGTTAGGATCTATAACCCAATCAATCTTTTTTAAATCTAATATTCCTTCTCTTGTTTTAATTGGAAATTCTAAATCTAATTTCTTTAGCTTACAAACATAGATATAAACGATATCTTCAATTGTAGTTTTACCTTTATCAATTGACCAAGTTAGTATACCTTTATATTCTAAATCATAGTCGCCTTTTTTTATAAAAGTTTCTTCTTCAATTTCTCTAATAACTCCAGCTATCTGATCTTCATTTTGCTTGACTTTACCGCCAACACCATTCCAACACCCCATCCAAGGTTTCTTGTTTCGGTTAATCATAATTACTTGATCTTCAAATACTAAAAAAGCTAATGTTAATTTATACATCACTTCCTCCTATAAACTAAAAGGAAGATTACTCTTCCTTTTTTAGTTTTATTTTGAATAATCCATTACTTCAAATCTTTGATATGTACGATATCTTCTTTGAGACTCAGCTAAGTTAAGTTTCAATAAGAAATCAGCTTGTTCTGGATTACTTCCACGTAATTGACGATATCTATTTTCAGTCAATAAGTGTGCTTCGTATTTATCCCATTCAGGTTCTTTAGAATCAATCTTGAATGGATTTTGTCCTTCAGCTTCTAATCTTGGATCATGTCTAAATAATGTCCAATAACCACATTCAACTGCAAGCTTAGCTTGAACTTGTGATTGTGACATACCACCTTTAATACCATGAGCGATACATGGTGAGTATGCAATAATAATTGAAGGTCCTTTATAACTTTCAGCTTCTCTAAATGCTCTTACCATTTGCGCTTGGTTTGCTCCGTGAGCAATTGATGCTACATAAACATGACCATAACTCATAGCAATTGCAGCTAAATCTTTTTTCTTACCAGTTTTTCCGCCAGCAGTAAACTTAGCAATTGAACCAGTTTGACTTGATTTAGAAGATTGTCCACCAGTATTTGAATATACTTCTGTATCTAATACTAAGATGTTTACATCTTCGTGGTTAGCGATAACGTGATCTAAACCACCAAAGCCAATATCATATGCCCAACCGTCACCACCAATAATCCATTGGCTACGTTTAACTAAGTGTTCTTTCATACCTAATACTGCTTTAGCTGCTTCTGATTTATCTTTTTCAAGTTCAGAAACTAATGCTGGATATAATTCTTTAGTCTTATCTCCATCATATTTATTTTCAAGCCATACTTTTGCTAGCTCTACAAGTTTAGGATTCTTATTTGCTTCAACAATCACATTTAATTCTTTTTCAATCTTATCTCTAATAACACCATGAGCAACAACCATACCATAACCAAACTCAGCATTGTCTTCGAATAATGAGTTAGCCCAAGCAGGTCCACATCCTTCTTTATTGCAAGTATATGGAGTTGTTGGATATGAGCCACCATAAATTGATGAACATCCTGTTGCATTTGCAATTACCATTCTATCGCCAAATAGTTGTGTTGCAAGTTTCACATATGGTGTCTCGCCACAACCAGCACATGCACCACTATATTCAAATAATGGTTGAGCAAATTGTGAGTTCTTTGCATTAGCTTTTACATCTAATAAGTTAGCTTTATTTGAAACTTCATGTAAGAAGAAATCAGCTTTTGCTTGCATCTTGTTTTCAATTTCGCCTTCAATTTCTTTAAATGTTAGAGCTTTTTCACCACGTCTTCCTGGACATTGTTCAATACATACACCACAACCTGTACAGTCTGCAATTGAAATTGAAATTGCATATTTTAATCCTTCTAAGCCTTTACCGATTGCTGGAAGTGTTACTACTCCTTCAGGAGCATTCTTCAACTCTTCTTCAGTAGCTAAGAATGGTCTAATAACTGCATGTGGACATACAAATGAACATTGGTTACATTGAATACAATTTTCTGGTAACCAGTGAGCTACATTAGCTGCTACATATCTTTTTTCATATGCAGCAGAACCTGGAGTCATAGTTCCATCTGCGTATTTTTCAAAAGCAGAAACTGGAAGTTTTTCTCCTCTTAAAGCATTAATTTCATCAGCGATTCTAGCTACGAAATCTGGTTTTTTAACTAACTTTTTCTTTTGATCTTTTAAATCTTTCCATGCAGCTGGAACGGCAACTTTCTTAAGACCTTTTGCACCAAGATCAATAGCTTTATAGTTCATATCTACAACTGCTTGTCCTTTACGAATATATGAATCATAAGCTGCTTGTTTCATTAAACCTTTTGCTTTTTCATAATCCATAATTTGTGGACTTAATTTAAAGAATGCAGATTGTAAGATAGTGTTTGTACGATGACCTAAACCAATCTTTTGTGCTGCGTGAATAGCATCAATAATATAGAATTTAACTTTCTTTTCTGCTAATGCACGTTTAAATTTATTAGGTAAAAAATCTTCTAACTCTTCTTTAGTTCTAGTTGTATTAAGTAAGAAAGTTCCGCCTTTCTTTAAGTTATCTAGAATATCAAACTTTTGTACATATGTATCTAATGAACAAGAAATAAAGTCTGCTTCCGGAATTAAGTAAGGTGATTGAATTGGATCTGGTGAGAAACGTAAATGGCTTCTTGTAACTCCACCTGACTTTTTAGAGTCATAAGCAAAGTATGCTTGAGCATAAAAATCTGTATTTTCTCCAATTAACTTAATTGTATTTTTATTAGCACCTACAGTACCATCTCCACCAATACCATAGAAGATAAGGTTAGTAGCATTTGGTGAACCAACTCTAATTTCTTTTGTAACTGGTAACGATAAATGAGTAACATCATCTTCAATACCAATAGTAAATTCTCTTTTAGCTTTTTCGCCTAATTTTAAATTATCATAAACAGCAAAGATTTGTCCTGGAGTTGTATCTTTTGAAGATAATCCATAACGACCACCAATAATCATTGGGGCATTCTTCTTGCCATAATATACAGCCTTAACATCTAAAGTAAGTGGTTCATCATATGCACCTGGTTCTTTAGTACGATCTAAAACGGCAATTCTCTTTACTGATTTAGGCATAGCTTTGAAGAAATATTCTTCAGAGAAAGGACGATATAAATAAACAGTTAATAATCCAACTTTTTTACCTTTAGAAGTTAAATAATCTACAACTTCCTTAACTGTTTGTGTTACAGAACCCATAGCTACAATTACATCTGTTGCCTCTTGGTGCCCATAGTAAACAAAAGGAGCATACTTTCTCTTTGTTTCTTTTGATACTTCTTCTAAATAATGGTTTACGATATCTGGTAAAGCATTATAATATTTATTTGATACTTCTCTTGTTTGGAAATATACGTCATCATTTTGAGCAGTACCACGAGTAACTGGTTTATGAGGATTTAAAGCATTCTCTCTAAACTTCTTAACTGCGTCCATATCAATTTGACGTTTATAAAATTCATAATCCATAACTTCTACAGTTTGAATTTCGTGACTTGTTCTAAATCCATCAAAGAAGTGAACAAAAGGAATACTTCCCTTGATAGATGCTAAGTGAGCAACACCACCTAAGTCCATAACTTCTTGAACTGAACCTGTAGCAAGCATTGCAAAACCTGTTTGTCTAGCAGCCATAACATCTTGGTGATCTCCAAAAATAGATAAAGCTTGTGCAGCAATTGCTCTAGCAGCTACATGAATAACTCCTGGCAATAATTCACCAGAAATCTTATACATATTTGGAATCTTTAATAATAAACCTTGGCTTGCAGTATAAGTAGTTGTTAGTGCACCAGTTTGAAGTGATCCATGAACTGCGGCAGCAGCACCAGCTTCAGATTGCATCTCTACAACTTTAACTACATTCCCAAATAAATTCTTTTTGCCTTGATTAGCCCAATCATCTACATGCTCTGGCATTGGTGATGATGGAGTAATAGGGTAAATACCAGCTACTTCAGTAAATGCATATGAAGTATATGCAGCTGCCTCATTACCATCCATAGCCTGTAAAATTTTTTTCTTTTCTGACATTTAATACCTCCTAATTAATATCTCAATCTACCTTTTATTATATCATAAATTACTATAATTGTTAAGAAAAAAGTTTAATTTACAAACAAATTAAACTTTCTTTTCTAATATCTCTTTATAAACAATACTTTTAGATATTTCCCTATCTTTTGCAACTTCCTTCATTGCATCTTTATCACTAAACCCTAAATCAATATAGTAATTATAGTGTTGTAAGATATCTAATTCATTTAATTTTAGTGCTAAACTATCAATTTTAGCTCCTTCTAAAATAATTGTAATTTCTCCTTTTAAGTTTAAATCTTGCTTACTTAACTCATCTAATGTGCTTCTTATATATTCTTCATATTTCTTAGTAAGTTCTCTTGCGATAACTACCTTCCTATTTCCAAATACTTCTGCCATTAGTTTAATAGTTTCATCTAGCCTTTTAGGTGATTCATAAAAAATCAATGTTTCTTTATTATCTACTAGTGCTTTTAGTTCTTTTAACTTAGAACTTTTTTTATGTTCCAAAAAACCATAAAATAGTGTTCTATTAATTGGCATACCAGAACCAACTACAGCTGTAATATAGGCAGTTGGACCAGGTAAAACTATAACTTCGATATCTTCTTTTATTGCTTTAGAAATAATCAAATATCCTGGATCACTAATTCCCGGCATCCCAGCATCACTAACCATCGCAATATTTAATCCTTGATTTAACTTAGTTATTATTTGCTCTGAAACATCGGCCTCATTAAACATATGATAACTATAAAGTTGAGTTTTAATATCATAATGACTAAATAAAACTTTTGTAACTCTCGTATCTTCTGCGTAAACTAAATCAACTTCATTTAAGATATCTAATGCCCTTAAAGTAATATCTTTAATATTACCAATAGGAGTTGGAACGATATATAATTTACCTTTCATTTATTCCTCCTTTTTAAAATTAAAGATTTTTAAAACTTCATCAGTATATTTACCATCTTCATTATGAACAACTAAAGGTCTTTCTACAACAACATCATCTTTACGATTCTTTTTAGCTTCAAGCAAAAAGATTAAAGCATCAGATTCTACTTTTGGATAAACAAACTTAAGTCTTTTTACACCGAAATTATTCTCTTTTAATAAAAGTAAAACTTCAGAAAGTCTAAACGTGCGGTGAACTAAATAGAAACTACCACCATCAACTAGTAGTTTTGTAGCTTCCTTTACAATATCTTCTAAGCAAACTAAAACCTCATGTCTTGCAATTGTAAGTTCTCTACTTTCGTTTACATTACTTCCTTCCTTGTATTTAAAATAAGGAGGGTTAGAACAAACAATATTAAACTTATTAGCACCTATTGTTTTATAAACACCTTTTAAATCTTTGTTTATAGGAATGATTTGTTTTTCAAAACCATTGATTTCAATTGACTTTAAGAAAAGATCATAGATTTCTTCTTGAATCTCAACACCATAAATTTTAGATTTAGTTTTTAATGTTAAAAATAAAGGAATAGGTCCATTACCTGTTCCTAAATCTACAATTATATCTTTTGCTTTTGGTTTAATAAAATCTGCTAGTAACATCGAATCTAAAGAAAACTTAAAGTTTTTATCTTTTTGATAGATTTTGATATTTTCATAACCTAACAGTTCATGAAGATAAAGTTTAGTCATCGATATCATCAGTTAGATCTTCAGCTCTAACTTCTTCAACTTTTCGTTTTAAACTTTTTACTAATGATGCGTTAAATGTTTCTAATTTATCTTCATCTTTCTTAACTGTAACTAGTTCTCTTAAATAATCTACATCTACAACCATACAAGATTCGCAAGTAGGTGTCTTAACAATATCACCAACTCCTGGAATTCTCTTTCTTTGTTCTTGGTAAAAGTCACTTTCAAAACCAATACAGCACATTAACTTACCACACACACCTGCAACTTTATTCGCACTTAAGTTCATTCCTTGATCTTTAGCCATCTTCATTGTAACTGGTGAAAACTCTCTAATATGACTTGTGCAACAAGTCTCTCTACCGCACACACCTAAACCACCAATAAACTTAGCTCCTTCTCTAATTGCAACTTGTCTTAGTTCAATTCTCAAATGAAAAGCAGATGCTAAGTCTTTTAATACTTCTCTAAAGTCAACTCTGTCTTCTGCTGTATAATAAATAATAATCTTTTTATTATCTAAAGTATACTCAGCATCAAGTAACTTCATTGGTAACTTATTTTTATCAATTAGTTCTTGACAAATTTCTAATGCTTCCGGTTTTCTTGCTATATTCTTTTTATATTGTTCAACATCTTTTTTCGTTGCTAGCCTTAAAACAGGTTTTAAATCTTTAACTTTATTATTCTCAACTTCCATTACTCCCTGTACTACTAAACCTATTTCTACTCCTCTTACCGTCTCAACAACAACATAATCACCTTCGTTGATTGATAAATAATGAGGATCAAACCAATAGATCTTCCCTGCAGGTTTAAAAGCTATCCCTACAACTTTAACCATTTATTTTCTCCATTTCTAAAAACAAATCAAAAAACATTAAATCTATATTAATGTTAAAATTAAGTTTGTTTTTTGCTTCTAATAATAACTCAATATTGGCTATTATCTTTTCATATTCCATTTCTATTTCTCCATCAATATTATTTAGTAAATCAAAATAAACAATATCTTCAATATTACCTAATTGATACATTAAGATATCATTATAAAAATATACTAGCATATCTAAAAAATACTGATGGTATTTTCTATCTTCTAATTTTAAAAATTTCTTTCCTAATAAATTTATAGTAATTATAGGAGATTCATTTCCTAAAAGTAAATTCTTAATGATTTTTTTAGCTAAATCATAAGTCTCTAAAAAATCAGGGTCA
>DAOSSK010000005.1:12145-36417 GCA_035377365.1 Bacilli bacterium | reverse complement strand
CAAGTTTTAAGAAAATATCAAAAAGAAAATACAGTTATTAAAGTAAAAGATGCAAGTTTTGGTTTGGGTTTGGAAATTATTGCTGGTCCTTGCTCGGTTGAAAGTAAAGAACAAATTGATAAAATTGCAAAAAGATTAAAAGCTGTGGGTATCAAAGCTTTAAGAGGTGGTGCATATAAGCCAAGAACATCTCCTTATACTTTTCAAGGTTTAGGCGAAGAAGGATTAAAATATTTAAAGATGGCAGGTGATAAATATAATCTTGCAATTGTTTCGGAAATAATGTCTGAAGATGATTTGGATTTGTTTATTAAGTATGTAGATATTATTCAAGTTGGGGCAAGGAATATGCAAAACTATGCCTTACTTAAAAAGTTGGGGAAAGTAAAAAAACCTATTTTATTAAAAAGAGGTTTTGCATCTACTGTAGATGAATGGCTACTAGCTGCTGAGTATTTATTAAGTATGGGAAATAAAGAAGTTATTCTATGCGAAAGAGGGATTAGAACAATAGCTAATGGTTCGAAAGCAACTTTAGATTTAAATGTTATTCCTCATTTAAAGAAAATAAGCCATTTACCAGTAATAGTTGATCCTTCTCATGGCACAGGTTTATATGAATATGTTGAGCCAATGAGCTTAGCTGCTATTGCAGCTGGTGCTGATGGTTTGATTATTGAAGTTCACCATGATCCTAAAGCTGCTTTTAGCGATGGAGTCCAAACTTTAAGTTTAGAAAGATTTGAAAACTTACTTAAAAAAGTAAAATCATTAAGTGAGCATTTACAAAAAAATGATTAGGATAAAACAAAGCGAAGCTAAAGGAATAGTTACTGTACCTGCATCTAAAAGTTATTTGCAACGATATATTCTTGCTTCTTTCTATAGTAAAGATAAGATTATCATTGGTAATGTAAATTATTCTAATGATGTTTATGATGCTTTAAATGCTATTCAAGCCTTAGGGAAAAAAGTCACACTTCGAAAAAATGAAATTGTTATTGAAGAAGGCAAAAAACCAAGTAATGAATACCGCATAAAAGAATCTGCAACTACCCTTAGACTATTAATTCCCATTCTTTTTACTCTTAAAAAAACTTGCACAATTTATTGCAAAGAAAGTTTACTGAAAAGGCCTTTAGATTATTATAAAGATTTGGCTGCAAAAAATAAATTTTATTTTAAAGTTGGAAAAGATAGAATCATTTTAAAAGGATCTTTGAAGGCTGGAAATTATATTATTGATAGTCCAAAGACAAGTCAATTTGTAACTGGGATGTTACTTACTTTACCGAGTTTAAAAGGAAAATCTACTTTAAAAGTCGTTAATCAAGTTTCTAAACCTTATGTAGAGATGACGTTAGAAACCTTAAATAATTATGGGATCAAAGTGGATTGCCAAAATGATATTTACAATATTGAAGGTAGACAAAAGTACATTGGTAGTTATTGGAAAACAGAGGGCGATTGGTCACAGGCTGCTTACTTTTTTGCTTTAGCACTTTTTAACAAAGATCTTTTAATAAGAAATGTTAATTTAGATTCACTTCAAGGTGATAAAGCTATTTTAGAGATTTTAGAAGACTTTGGTTGTGAATTTGAATATAGCAATGGTTGTTTTAAATGTGTCAAAAGAAATTTTAAAAAGACGATGATTGATTTGAATGATATTCCTGATCTTGGGCCAATTTTAATGGTGCTTGCTTTTTTAGGCAAAGAAGAAGTAACTTTTATAAATGCAAACAGGCTTATTTATAAAGAATCTAATCGTTTAGATTATATGCTTTTTGAATTATCAAAAATAGGGCTAAAGTATAAAAAAGAAGATAATCAGGTTACGTTTTTAAAATCAGATTTAAATAATGATAGCATTGTTTTTGAAACATATAATGATCATCGTATCTTCATGAGCCTTGCAATTTTAAGTATAATTGCTTCTAATGACACTTTTATAAAAGGAGAAGGGGCAGTTAATAAATCTTATCCTAATTTTATTGAAGTATTAAAAGAATTAAATGTGATTGTAAAATAAAAAAAGCCCTTTAGGGCTTTTTATTTATATCTGATCAAACTATATAAATAATTTGTTTTTGTCAGTAAGTTTTCAAGGTAATTAAATTCCTTGATTAGCTTCTTTGCGTGAATATTCCCAATTATCCTTTGTTTTACGAGAAACTTGAGAAACAGCAGCAACTGCTAAAGAACCTAGACCTACTGTACCAACAGATAATAATAGTAAACTAATTAACATATTTCTCACCTCTTTCTTACACTAGCATTATAGCATAGTTGTCAAATGAAAAAAAGATGAAAACGCAAAGCATTTTCAATGAAAATACTTTCATTGTTTTCATAAATGTTTTGAAAAAGAAAATTGCTTTTTCAAGAAATAATAATGAAAATGAAAACGATTAAGGAGAATTGCAAAAGACAAAATATATGATATAATATATTGGGTGGAAAGATGGTCAAATTAATTGGAATTGATATGGATGGGACATTACTTGATCCACAATCAAAATTATCAGAAGAAAATATAAAAGCAATCAAGTATGCTACTAGTAAGGGTATAGATGTAGTTATTGCTAGTGGGAGACCAGTTTGTGAATCAATGAGAGATTATTATAAACTTTTAGGTCTTAAGTCATACTATGTTGGTTTTAATGGAGCTGTCGTTTATGATTTTGAAACGGATACTATTCTTTATCAAAAAGGTATTACAGGTAAAGATGTAAAAGAACTAGAAAAATTTAAAAGTCAGTTTAGTAGTGTAAATAGTCATGCTTTTATTTTAGATACTGTTTTATATGAAGTTGAAGATTATTATGTAGATCTAGAAGTAAAAGTAAATTATGTTAAGAAAAAGAAAATTAAATTTAATGATTTAGCTGATGACTTTCCCATTATTAAATATATGTTTACTGGTTCTAAATTAGATATTGATAATATAATCAATCATGTTCCAGAGGAACTGAAAGAAAAGTATAATGTAGTTAGAAGTGCTACTTATTATTTAGAATTTGTAAATAAAGAAGTAGACAAAGCAAGAGGAATTGAAATTATTGCTCGTAAAAAAGGGCTAACTAAGCAAGAAATAATGACTATTGGAGATGAAGGAAATGATTATTTGATGGTCAAAGAAGCTGGCTTAGGTATAGCGATGGGAAATGCGCGCCAAAAAGTAAAAGACGTAGCTAAAGATATTACAGAATCAAATGCAAATAATGGGGTAGCACATGCTATCTATAAATATATTAAATAGGAGGAAAATATGAGAAAAACTAAAATTATTTGTACAATAGGTCCAGCATCAGAAAAACCAGAAATATTGAGAGAGTTAATGCTTGCTGGAATGAACTGCACTCGTTTGAACTTCTCACATGGAGATCATGCAGAACACAAAAAAAGAATTGACACTATTAAAAAAATTAGAGAAGAATTAAAATTACCAGTACCTATTCTACTAGATACGAAGGGGCCAGAAATTAGGGTTCGTGACTTTAAAGAAGGATTTATCATGTTAGAAGAAGGACAAGAGTTTGTTTTTAAACCAGACGATGGTAGTTTAGGTAATGAGAAAGAGGTTTGTATCACTTATCCGAATCTAGCAAAAGACGTAGAAATAGGAAATAGCATTTTAATTGATGATGGGAAAATAGTATTGGAAGTAGAAAAGATTGTTGGTGAAAATGTTCATTGTCGTGTGCAAAACAGTGGTAAAGTAAGCAATCATAAGAGTATTAATGTTCCTTATGTAAATATTAATATTCCATTTTTAAGCAAACAAGATCGTTTAGATATTGCTTTTGGTGTTAATCAAGGGATTGATTATATTGCAGCTTCATTTGTAAGAACAAAGGAAGATATTTTAGGATTAAGAGAATATTTAATATCAATTGGTGCAGATGATGTAAAAATTATTTCTAAAATTGAAAATATGCAAGGTATTGAAAACATTGATGGCATTATTGATGTTTCAGATGGAATTATGATTGCTAGAGGAGATATGGGAGTTGAAGTTCACTTCTCAAAACTACCTCCAATTCAAAAAGAAATAATTAATAAATGTTACTTAAAAGGTAAACTAGTAGTTACTGCTACACAAATGTTAGACTCTATGGAATCAAATCCAAGACCTACAAGAGCAGAAGTTAGTGACGTAGCTAATGCCATTTATGATGGAACTACTTGTATTATGTTATCTGGAGAAACTGCAGCTGGTAGATATCCAGTTGAATCTGTTAAAGCGATGGCAGCTATTGCTGTTGAGGCAGAAGATGCTATTGACTATGCACAAAAATATCTTGAAAACGACTTAAGTTTAGGTTCAGAAGTAGGTCAAGCAATCGGTAACTCAGCAGTTATTTCTGCTACACAACTTCATGCAAGTGCAATTATCGCAATTACTAAAAAAGGAACAACTGCAAGAATTGTTTCTTCATATAAACCAACAACACCAATTATCGCTTGTGCTCTAGATGAACAAACATGCCGTCAATTATACTTATATTGGAACGTATTACCAATTATGGCAGAAAGAAAAGCAACTACAGATGATTTATTTATCCATGGTCTTGAAAGAGCAATGTCAACAGGAATGCTTAAGAAAGGTGATAAAGTTGCGATTGTTGGTGCATCTGTTGCAGGCGATGCTGCGATTGACGTATTAAAATTGCAAATCGTATAAAAAAGAAGCACAAGCTTCTTTTTTTATGGTATAATATAACATAAGTAAAAGGAGGACGAGATGATTATTACTGAAAGAATGACCTTAGGGATGAAGATAGTTATTTGTATATTTTTATTTATGGTATTACTAAATGTGGTACCACCTAAAAAACAATTAGAGAAAAATCCTTTTATTGTATCAAAAGGAGAAAGGCCATTAATTGCAGCCCATCGTGGTGGGAAAAATTTAAATCCAGAAAACACATTTAAAGCTTTTGATTATGCAGTTAATGAATTAGATATTGATATTTTAGAACTAGATCTTGTTATGACTAAAGATAAACATTTGGTTGCTATTCATAATCTAACAATTAATGAATGTTCAGATGCAGAAGCAATTTCTGGTAGCACTGAAGATTATTATGTTGGCGCTCATACACTAGCTGAACTACAGGAATTAAATTTTGGCTATAATTTTAAAGATCGTAATGGTAATTATCCATACCGTTATGCACTTGATGATCCTGAAAGAATGACAAAAATTAATAATGAACAATTACATATAGCTACAATTGATGATATTTTTGCTCGTTATGCCAATACTAAATTAAAGTTTATTGTAGAGATAAAAGATAAAAACGAAATAGGTTTTGAAGCTGCAGATCAATTAAATGAATTATTAACCGTTACTTACAGAGAAAATAACTTAAGAGAAAGAGTTATTATTGGAACATTTAATGGTGAAGTTGAAGATTATATTGTAGAGAAATATCCAACTTTATTCCGTGGTGGTAGCGTATCTTCTGTTACATCGTTTGTAATTACGCAAATGCTAGGAATGAACATCTTTGATAAGTCTAATTTTATGGCTTTACAAATTCCAAGATCAAGATCAGTTAAAGGAATTACTATTAAATTAGATCAAAGAACATATATTAAAAGAGCTCATTTAAGAGGAATATCAGTTCAATATTGGACTATTAATGATAAAGAAGAAATGCGTAGATTATTAGAATTAGGAGCAGATGTTATTATGACTGACAATCCTGATATTGCTTTAGAATTATTAACAGAAATGGGTTACGAATAATCAAAAATATTGCAAGTTAACTGGAAAAGTATTATAATTTATAAATAAGGAGATTTAAATTATGGGAAGAGCACATGAAGTTAGAGCAGCAAGCATGGCAAAAACAGCTGCAAAAAAATCTAAAGTTAATGCTAAATATAGTAAAATTATTTATATGGCGGCTAAGGAAGGATTACCTGATCCAGACCATAACCCTGCTTTAAAAAGTGCTATTGATAGAGCAAAAAAAGAAGACGTACCAAGTGATGTTATAAATAGAGCGCTTGAAAAAGCTAAAGGTGGAGATGTTGATTCTTATACAGCAACACGTTATGAAGGCTTTGGTCCAAACAATTCATTATTTATTGTAGAGTGCTTAACAGACAACCCTAATCGTACTTATTCTGAAGTAAGAGCAATTTTTGGCAAAAATGGTGCTAAACTAGGAGAAACTGGTTCAGTAACTTACATGTTTAATAACTATGCTATTTTCGAAGTAAACAATATGGATGAAGAAGAAGTTATGATGCTTTTACTTGAAGCAGATTGTAATGTAATTGATATTGAAACAGTTGAAGATGTAGTAAAAATAACTGCTGATGCAACAGAGTATGGAAAGGTTAGAAATACTTTTTATAGTGTTAATGCTGATATGGAATTTGTTCGTGACGAAGTTACTTGGGTTCCAATGACAAATACTACATTAAAGACTGAAGCAGATTTGGCTATCTATAATAAATTACTAGATTGTTTAGATGATGTAGATGATGTGCAAACTGTTTATCACAACATTACTAATGAAAGAGAAGAATAATGGAAACTCTAACAAAAAGAAACAAAAAATATGAAGAATATATTGATGGCTTAAAAAGCATTCAAGCAATTTATAGTCACCCTTTAAATAATTTTCAAAAAAGATTTAAAAATCTTTATTGGCTTTTAAGAGTAGCTATTGCTTCTTTTGTTGCTTATTTGTTTGCTGTAATTGTAGCTGATTTAGAACTTAGCAAGATTATTGCTGGGACTGCTGCGTTTGTTGGGATATTTGGTGTTATTATTGGATTCATCATTTATAATAAAAAAAGCCAGAAAAAAATTCATGAAGAATATACAGATAAAGTTGATGAAAACAACTTAATTTTAGAAGAAGTTCAAGCTTTAGATGAACAATTAAAAGAGGAGATTATTTTGCGAATTATTACAGAAGAAGCAGGCCCAGATTTGCCTTCGCAAGATAATCAAGAACTATATAATAGTTTTATTGAAAAGAAAAGTAATGAGCTAAATGATAGAATTAAAAGATATTTTGGTCGTGATTTAGTTAGTTCTGATTATGTTACTTATTTACTAATTTGGAATGGAGAATTAACTATGGATGATTATACTTATCGTAAGTCTCATTATGAGTATTTAAAAATATTAGAGGAAAGAAATAAAAATCTTTAATTTAAGATTTAATTAAGTTATGGGTGCTAAACTTGTATCATGAGAAGAAGAAACAAACTATTTTTTCAAATTAGTTTCCTCTTATAACATACATCCATTTCTTCTCAAATAAAAGACTAATTTATATTAGTCTTTTTTTTTATTTTTTAGCAATTTTATGGTATAATATTAATATAGGTGAAACTATGGAAGCAAAATTCAAAAAACAATTTACAGAAATTTCAGAAGAGTCTAAACTCGTAGGTGCTAATTATGTTATTGTTAATGGTGATGCAATTAGTGAACAAGGATTTTATGGCTATCAAAATTTAGAAAAGCAAATTAAAACAACAGATAAAACTATTTATCGTATTGCTTCAATTTCTAAAATTGTAGTTGGCATGGGAGTGATGAAGCTTGTAGAAGAAGGAAAGCTTGATATCTATGATGATATTCAAGATATTTTAGGTTTTCCAATTAGAAATCCTAAGTATCCCGATATCCCAATTACTATTAAAATGTTACTTACTCACACTTCTAGTATAACCGATGGCTATGATGATGAAGATCCAGCAAATGATGATAAAATTGTTGGTTACAATGGAGTAAATGGTACGAGTAAACCTGTCACTTTAGCCGATATTTTAGTTCCAAACAAATCAAAATATTGGACTGATTTAACTTATTCTAAGTATAAGCCAGGCGAATATTTTATTTACTCTAATTTTGGCACTGGTATTTTAACATGCATTATTGAAAAAATAACTAAAGAATACTTTACAGAGTGGATTAAAAAAACAATCCTTGATAAATTAGAGATGGATGCTAGCTTTAATCCAAGAGATATTAAAGGTATTGAGCATGGATCAAATATCTATAAAAGAGACTTAGTTAATGATGATTATAAATTAAGTCGAACTTTTGCTTCGTTTGTGGAAAGATTTTATCCTAAGTTTCCGCTTGGGGAAAATTATCGTGGACCTGCTGGTGGTTTATTTACTAGTATGGAAGACTTAGCTAAGATTTTAATAGTTTTGCTAAATGAAGGAAAATATAAAGATATAAGAATATTAAAAAAAGAAACCATTGAATTTATGTCTCAGTTTCATTGGTTTGGGAATCCAGAAGATTCAAGTTATAAGGCAAAAGGATTATCGTTAAAACTTACAACTGATTATGGTCCAAGAATTTTACGAGGTCATACGGGATCTGCTTATGGTGTTATTAGCTGTATGTTTTATAGTTTAGAGCAAAAAGTTGGAATTTGTTTTATTACTAATGGAGGACATATTACATATAACATCGATAATAAAGCTGATTTACTTACAGAAATACTTAAAGCATTTACGAAAACTTTTATTAGTGATGAAAAAAAACATACCTTTGTCATTGATTTATTAGGCAAGGAAAGTAAATTAGATGAGCGAACAATTTATATGCCGACTAAAGTTGTTAAAGAATGCTGTGAATATTATGTTCCTGCGTTAACAATAGCAGAAGGATTATTAGAAATTCCAAGGATGACTGAAAATTATATAGAAATCGAAAAAAATAAAATTAGTCAGATTTTAAGTTTATGGGGTGGAGCAGTAAAAGAAGTTGATGGCTTTTTACTACTACCTGTTAAAAAAGTTTTAAATAGTTTAAGATTAGAATATAAAATAGATGAAAATAAAATAGTTATTACTTATTAGGAGGAAATATGATAAAAAGACAAGAAGTGAAAAAGAAACAAAAATATTCTAACAATAGTATTTTCTTTATGGTAATGGCAGTTGTAATGGGATTAGTTGAATCATTTTTACTTGCCCTTATTATTAATAATAGTGTTATTTTAAAAAAATATGATAGTTATCCTGAAGGATTTGATAGAGTTCCAAAAGATTTCTTTGTTTTCTCAATAGTGATAGCAGTGATTTTGATGGTATTATTTGGTTTTACACTTTATCTAACACTTAAGTTATTATTTAAAAGAAAGCAAGAAGGTACATTATAATGAGTCATTTTGATAAGGTAGTAGATAGAAGAGGGACAAGTTGTTTTAAGTGGGATACAGTAGAGGAAGGTGTTTATTCTTTCACAATCGCTGATTCCGATTATGAAGTGCCAAAAGAAGTTAAAGAAGCTTTATTAAAAAGAGTAGAGCATGGTATTTTTGGCTATACTGTTGTTCCAAATAGTTATTATGAAGCTGTAATTAATTGGTGTATGAAAAGATATGGCTTTAGTATTGAAAAAGATGATATTATTATCATGAATAAAGTATTAGAGTCAATTTCTTTATTGATAAATTTATATACTAAGGAAGGGGATAAAATTGTGATTAATCCCCCAGTATATCCACCATTCTTTGCTTTAACTGAAGGAAATAAAAGAGTTTTATCTTCAAACCATTTAATTAATGATAACGAACATTATAGCTTAGATTTAAAAGATTTAGAGAATAAATTTAAAGAGGGAGCTAAGATGTATATTTTATGCAATCCTCATAATCCAGTAGGTAAAATCTATACAAAAGCAGAAATTGAAGCTATTGTTAGACTCTGTAATAAATACGATGTATTTTTAGTATCAGATGAAATCCATTCTGATTTAATTATTTATGGTCATGAGTTTACATCGGTTGGTAAGTTTTTTCATTTACATGATAAAATTGCTGTTTGTATTTCTCCTAGTAAAACATTTAATATTGCTGGTTTAAGAATAGCAAATTTAGTTTTAAAAAATGAAGAAATCAAAGCTAACGTTCGTAAGCATTTAGAACGTTATAAAATTGGTGGAGCAAATCTTTTAAGTTTACTTGCTTGTGAGACTTCTTACAATAAATGTGAATATTGGGTTATTGAACAACAAAAACATTTATTTAAAAATTATGAATTTGCGAGAGATTATTTAAATAAAGAAGTACCTTATTTAAAATTTGCTAATCCGCATAGTACTTACTTACTTTGGATTAATTTGCAATATTTAAACAAAACTAGCGAACAAATAATTAAAGAATTAAAAGAATATAAACTTGCAGTTAATACTGGTTGTGATTACTGTAAGGATTATGATGGCTATATTCGTTTTAATCTTGCTTGCCCTCAAAGCATTTTAAATGAGGGACTAAAAAGATTAGCTAAATATTTAAAAGATCAAGAATAATAAGATCAATAAATTGAAGGTAATTTAAGAAGCACTAAATATTAGTGCTTTTATTTAATAAGAAAGGAGAAATAAATGAAAGCAGTACTTTTATTACATGGTTTTTTATCAAACAAATATGATTTTAAAAATTTAATACCGATTTTAGAAAAGTATTATGATCATATAGAGGTCATTACTTTTCCTGGTCATAGTGTTGATGAAAGCTATGATAATTTCACTTTAGGAAATACGCTAGAACTTTTATTTTCTACTTATGAGCAACTTCATCTTAAATATGATCAAATTGATGTTGTTGGTTATTCAATGGGAGGAGCAATTGCTAGTTATTTGGCTAGCATAAAAAGAGTTGGCAAACTTATTTTACTTGCCCCTGCTAACAAATATTTTAATGTTAAGATGCCATTTAGTAAAATTAAAGCATACATTTCTGTTTTTCAAGATTTACGAATAGCTGATAAAACTTATGATCAAGAGCTAAAGAAAGAAACAAAAGAATTCTTAGACAATTTAAAAAGTGATGATTCAATTTCAGTTTCGATGATGTTTGAACGTTTCTTTCGTAAATATATTTATAAAGCTTATCGTACTTTTAGGCAAGTTATTAAACATTGTAATGAGAATTTAGGAGAAATTACTGCTCCCACATATATTGCTTGGGGTAAATTAGATCAACTAGTTCCGGAAAAGTCAATTCATTTTGTAAGGGAAAAGTGTGTAAACGAAAATACGATTGTCAAGATCTATCCTTTCTTAACTCATCTATTATTGAATTCTAAAGATAATAGCGAATTGTTAGAAGATCTAGAACAATTTATTAAAGGGGAATAGTTATGGTTAAGTTTTATAAAAACGGGAATGAATTTTTTCTTGACAATCAAAAAGCCATTTTAGCTGAAGAATTTAAAAATCAATTGTTATATAAAACGGCTATTAAAACTGCTGATTTAGATTTGTCTAATGATAATTACAATCTTAGAATTACTAAAGATGATAAGATATTGCTTGTAAGTAATGTTATTAATAGGCCAATGGTGATTGTTGGGGATGTAGAGCTAGTTAAGAAACTTGTAGAGATAATCAAGAAGCATAAACTTAATTATCAAGGAATTAGTGCTAATTATGAAATTATAGCTGAGTTTAAAAAACACAGTGAAGATTTATTAGTATTTCATTCATCTTTAGGTTTAATGCTTTATTATGAAAAGCCTAATTACCAAGATCCTAATATTAAAGAAATTACAAAAGACAAAGATCAACTAATTCCTTTACTTCGTTCATTTTTCTTAGAATTAAACGATGATATTAGAAATAGAGATTTTAAAGAGTTAGCAGAAACTAAGACTTCTTATGGCTATTATATTGATAAGGAAATAGTTAGTTTTATTACGATTGGTAATGTTTATCATAGCTACGCAGAAATAGGTTATGCCTATACAAAACCAGAATGTCGTAATATGGGCTATATGCAAAAGTTATTAAGTCATGTTATCACTATCTTACAAAAACAAGGGAAAGATGTAGTTTTATTAGTTGATAATGATAATAAGATTAGTAATCATACTTATTCTAAATTAGGATTTAAAACTATTTATAGTATTGAGAGCTATCAAAAAATTGATTTAAAGGTTAATTATGATAATTCACTAATTAATATTAATCAGTCTTTAATTAAATACTATAAGGGTAAAAACATTAGACCATCAAATAAAGTTTTAGATGTTTACTTAAATAGGGGTTATGATAAAGTAATTTTAATGTTACTAGATGGAATGGGTGTTAGTGCTATTGAAGGCACTTTAGAAAAAGATGATTTTTTATCCAAAAATATTAAAGACGTTATTTCATCTGTTTTTCCACCAACTACGGTTAGTGCTACAACGTCATTGCTTCAAGGCAAAACTCCTTTGGAGCATGGTTGGCTTGGTTGGCATTTATATTTAAAGGAAGATCAGCCATCAATTGCTTTGTTTATGTCTGAAGATTATTATAAAGAACAAAAACATGAGAATTACAAAACAGAAGATTATTTAAGTTATGAAAGTAATCTAACTAATTTAGGTGTACAAGAATATGTAATTTATCCTTCATTTAGAGAAAATGGTTATCATAGCTTTAAAGAAGGATTAGATATGCTAACAGAAATTATCAATAAAGATGAAAAATCATTTACTTACTTTTATTGTGATGAACCAGACGGCACAATGCATATGTATGGCCCTAGTTCGAAAGAGGCAAAAGCTAAATTGATTCAAATGAATCAAGAGTTAGAAAGCTTTATTGAAAATTTAAATGATGATACGCTTTTGATAATTGTAGCTGATCATGGACAAGTAGATGTTGAGCCAATTGATTTAAGAGAATATCCTGATTTTTTAAAAACATTAAAGAAAATGCCAAGTGGAGAATCAAGAGCACAAATCTTTCATGTAAGTGATAAAGTTGCATTTGAGAAATTGTTTAAGAAATATTTTTCGAAATACTTTATTTTATTATCAAAAGAAGAAATAATGAAATTATATGGAAAAGGAATTCCTCATAAAACACTTAAAACTAGTTTAGGTGATTATGTTGCTGTTGCTACTAACAAATATAATTTTGAATCTAAAGATGGTGAACCAATGAAAGGACATCATGGAGGATTTACATATAAAGAAATGAGAATACCACTAATTATAGGAGTTAAAAATGGATTATAGAACAATAGGTTATAAAAGTTATGGATTTATTTTATTTTATGGAATTATCGAAGCATTTTTGATTACTGCTGTTGTAGTGTTTGCGATGAAGTATGCAGAAACAAAGGAGAATTTAGCAATCCTTATCATTGCAAGCGCCTTAGTTTTAGTTGCTTTGGTTTTGTTTATTTTTGAATTTCTTGAACCAAAAAAGAAGATTCAGATTGATGAAAAGTCTTTAAAATTAGGATTTCGTAATAAAGAAACTGTAATTTTATTTGATGATTTTTTAGATGCTAATATTTATGGTAAATCTGTTATTAGTAAAAGTGGTAAACTTAAGATATTAACTAAAAAAGGATTTCATTTTGTAGAAAATGTGGCGGATGTAGAAGTGGTAAAGACAGCTTTACTTCAAGCTGCTTATAGTTATAAAATAAAAGAAATTGAAAGACAAGAAGGGGAGAGTAAAAATGAAGACTGATCAAATTAAATTAGAATTTCAAAATGAATATAAAGGAAAAGTAATAGCTCCAAATGGAGAAATTAAGATTGGACGAGATGAGAATGAGTATGCACCGTACCATTTATTATATGGTGCTTTAGGAAGTTGTTATTACCTAACATTTCTTGCTTTATGTAGAAAGCAAAAGTTAGAATTTGATCGTGTTAAGATTATGATTGATGGTGAAAAACATGAAACTAGTGTTGCAGTATTAAAGGAAGTAATTGTAGATGTAGAAATTTGGTCTAAAGATGATAAAGATAGAATTACTAAAGCTGCAGGTCAAGGAGCCAAGTATTGTTCTATTTATAATACTATTCAATCTATACCAGCTGAAGTTATTTTGAAAGTTAAGGTTTATGATGAGTATTAATTATCATTTAAAAGGTGGATATTTTTCTGCCAAAGAAAGTTTAAAATATTCATTTTTAAAAGAATTATATGATTTTGTTTTAAGAAAATATCCTCATGCGAAATTGAAAGATATTGATTTTGAAGATTTTTTTAATTATCCACCTTATCTAATAGGTAGATATGCTGGTGAATATTTTTTAAAAGAAACTAGTTCGGGTTATCCAGAAAATCAAAGCCCTAAATACTTTATTGGCTATTGTATAGAAAATCAGTTGTTTATCGATTTGATTGAAGAGTTAATTGTTTTCTTTGCTTTGTGGCGTACAACTGAAGGTTGTAAAGAAGATAAGGCAGAATTGTTTTTTGCTAACTCTTGGGCTGCTTTAGTAGATAGTGCTAAATACTTTTATTTTAAAACCAACGAAGAATTAAAGGCAAGTAGCGAAGCACCTGCAATTAAAAAATCAGAAGAAATTTGGGATTACTTGAGTAATATTCCGAAAATTTATGAAAACCAATATAAAAAAGATAAAGCCAAAGGTAAAGTTATTCCTTTCAAAAAGAATGCTTCATTTTCTGGTTGGTATTTAGATGAAGAATGCAAAGTTGCTTTTGATGGTAAAGTAAAACAAAATTTAGATTTATACCCAAAGTGGACTTATTTTGTAACTCTTTGTTCTAATGATGGATATAAATCATTTGAGGAACTTTATGATGATTTATTAAATGATTTTAATAAAGTAAATAAATTAAAGCTTACAAAAGAAATCTATGAAACAATTGAACAAGGGAAAATTGTTGAACTAGTTTATAAAAGTGAAAGTTATTTTGATAAATTTTTTAGTAATAAGCAAATGTATCAAAAATGGGAATGGTTAATTCGATATTTAAAATCAAATGTTTTAAAGAAGGAAGTTGCTAGTTTATTAGATTATCAAGAGGGTAAATTTGGATCTGAACTTCAATTTAGGTTTGAACTTAATTCACTTATTTTAGGACGCTTTAGTAAAGGAAAGCCAAAGACAGTAGATTATTGTGGTAAGGGGATAAAAGAAAATTTAATCTTAAAGACTAATAGTTGTGTGAAGAAAGTATATTATAATGAAATGAAATTACCTTTAGAATTCAATAACAAAAAGGTTAAATGTTGGAGTAAAAATCCGGTAAATCTTGAAAAAATAATGAAAATAGGTTATAATAATTCCAATACAATATTATATGCTATTTATGAGGAGGATTTATGAAAGATATGTTATTAAAAGAATATGCGAAGTTGATTGTAAGAATTGGTGCTAATGTCCAAAAGGATCAAATCGTTGTTTTAAATGCACCAGTAGAAGCACATGCATTTACTAAATTGGTTATTGAAGAAGCATATTTAGCTGGTGCTAAAAAAGTTGTTGTAAATTGGAGTTATGGTGAAGATAATAAACTATATTATCAATATGCAAGTGAAGAAACTTTAAAAGAATTTCCTGAATACAATGTAAAAAGATTAGAGTATTTTATGGATAATAAAGCTGCACAAATTTCAGTTGGTTCACCAAATCCTGATTTAATGAAAGGTATTGATCCAAAGAAGTTTGTAATTGCGAGTAAAGCTGCTAATGAGAAAATTGGTTTTTACCGTAAGTATATGATGAGTAATGGTTCACAATGGACAATCGGTATTGTACCTAACTTAGAATGGGGTAAAAAAGTATTCCCTGATGTTCCTTATTATGAAGTAATTGAGAAATTATGGGGAGTAATTTTAGAAGCTTGCCGTGTTAGAGAAGGTGAAGATGTTGTTGAGAACTGGAAAAAGCATCATGCACAATTAGCTGAACATCGTGAAAAATTAAACAAGTATAATTTTAAGTCTTTACATTTCAAGAATAAAGCTGGTACTGATTTAGTTGTAAATTTAGTTGAAGGACATATTTGGGGTGGCGGATCAGAAAAAGGTCAAAATGGAGTTACATTCTCACCAAATATCCCAACTGAAGAAATCTTTACAATGCCACATAGTCATGGTGTAAATGGTAAAGTTGTAGCCACAATGCCATTAAGTTATCAAGGAGTTTTAATTGAAGATTTTTGGTTTGAATTCAAAGATGGTAAAGTTGTAGACTATGGTGCTAAAGTAGGAAAAGAAGTATTAAAGACATTAGTTGAACTTGATGAAGGTTCGTCAAGATTAGGAGAAGTTGCTTTAATTTCTCATAATTCACCAATTTCTAATATGGGAATTTTATTCTATAATACTTTATTTGATGAGAACGCATCTTGTCACTTAGCTTTAGGTAATGCTTATACAATGAATATTAAAGATGGTTATACTTTAAGTGAAGAAGAATTGATGAAAAAAGGTTATAATAAATCTATGGCGCACGTTGACTTTATGTTTGGTAGTAGTGATATGGAAATTATTGGGACTACACAAGATGGTAAAAAAGCTAAAGTATTCACAAAAGGAAATTTTGCATTTTAAAAGATGAAATTATTTAATTTTGAAGATGGCTATGTTGGTGAAAATAAAGGTCTTTTAGATTTCTTTATTAAGACCTTAAATGGTATGGCATATGGTCTCTTCGCCACCTTACTTGTAGGGACAATCTTAACTACTTTTGCTACATACGTACCTTTACCAGAGGAAGCAAAGAAGATTATTATTGATGTAGCTTCAGTTATTAAAGGGTTCATGGGACTAGGTATTGGAATTGGTATTAGTATGAGTTTAAAACTTAGTGGTTTAAAACTAATTGTAGCATCAATTAGTGGTGGAATTGCTGTTTTATTTCCTCATGTTTATGCTGATCCAAGTATATCTTTAACACTAGCAGGTTTTTTAAGACTTTCTAGTGATCCTTTAGTAATTTATGTAGTAGTTATTGGAACAATTTTCGTAATGAATACCATCCTTACAAAACAAACGCCAATAGATATTATTATAGTACCAATTTTAGGAGTAATAGCAGCTGCATGCTTTAGCTTAGTAGTTACAAAGCCAATTACTGTTGGTATATCTTATATTGGTAAATTCATTATTTTAGCTACAGATGCAACACCATTTGTTATGGGTCTTATTATATCTGTAGTTATGGGTATGGCTCTAACGGCACCAATTTCTTCAGCTGCAATTGCGATTTCTATTCATTTAGGAACTAATGCAATTAATGCAGGTTTTAGTGCTGATGAAGCGTATACTTTAGGAATAGCCGGTGGAGCAGCCTTAGTTGGATGCTGTGCTAATATGCTTGGCTTTGCGGTTATGAGCAGAAAAGATAATAATATTGGTACGATTATCTCAGTTGCTATTGGTACAAGTATGCTTCAATTTAAAAACATTTTGAAAAAACCGATTATTTGGCTACCACCAATTATTGTTAGTGCGATTTTAGGACCACTATCAACTGTTGTTTTTAAAATGACAACTACATCAATTGGAGCCGGTATGGGAACTTCGGGGCTTGTTGGGCAGATTGAGACGATAACTTCGATGGGAATTAATGCGAGAAGTATTCTTTCGATTTTGATCTTACAAATTATCTTACCAATTGTTTTAGTTTGGTTAATTGATATCATCTTTAGAAAATATAACTTAATTAAAAAAGGTGATTTAAAAATTTAATATTAAATAATTTTGGTTTTTATTGCAAAATTAAAAGGGAATCTAGTTAGAATCTAGAACAGCCCCCGCTACTGTAGAAGTGGAGTACTTTATTATTTATGGTCACTTAAAGGAAACTTTTGGGAAGATCAATAAAGTATGATGATACTTTAAGTCAGGAGACCTGCCGAGATTATAAAATAAAAATTTCGGAGGGAAATTTGTTATTATTGTATAAAGACAAAACTACCCTTTTCGGGTAGTTTTTTAATAAGAAAGGAGATTAGTATGAAAAAAGCACTTATTTTTATCTTACTTTTGTTTGGATTTGTTTTTAGTATAAATGTAAATGCGAAAAGTGAAGATTTAAACTATAGTTCTTCAAATGATTGGTTAGTTTTAAAGTACTATAAAGAAAATCATGATTTTAATAAAATCTATTATATTGCGCAAATAAAAGAGCATCTAAGAACTTTAGAAACTGATAAGATGACTGAATATCATAGATTAACTTTTGCATCTATTGCTTGTGGTCTAGATCCAAGGGTTATAAGTATAGATGATAAAGAATATAATCTATTAAGAATAGGTGTTTTTGATACTAAAACAGAAAATCTCCTAGAAAAACAAGGATTAAATAGTCTAATCTTTAGTTTACTTGCTATTGATAGTATGAGGTTTCCAGATTATAATATTGAAAATTATTATAAAAGAAGTGATATTGTTCAAGCTATCTTAAGCAAAGAGTTAAAAGCTGGTGGATTTGCTTATATAGGGACTGTGCCAGACCCCGATATTACATCAATGACTTTACTTGCTTTAAGCAAATACCAAAATGATTTAACTGAATATAGAGTTTATTCAAAAAGAGAAAATAAAATTATTAGTGTTAGAGTTAAAGATATTATTGATACTGCTTTAGATACTCTAGGAAGTCTTCAAGGAGAAGATGGAGATTTTGCTTCATTTGGTTCTTATAACTGTGAAAGTACTTCTCAAGTATTACTAGCATTATCTAGTTTAGGAGTAGATCCGTTACAAGATACAAGGTTTATTAAAAATGACAATACTGTTTTAGATGGTTTAAATAAATATAAACTTGAAGAAGGTAAATACAGAAGAGGTGACAATTACTCAGAAATTGCTACGAGACAAGCTGAAGAGGCATTGCTTAGTTATAATCAATATTTAAATACAAAAAGAGCATATTATGATTTATTGCCTGAGTTTAGTGAAAACGAAAGCCAAAAAATTATTAGTTTAAAAACGAAAATTGATGCGATAAGTGATAGCACTAATCTAGATGTTTTATACCAAGAATATTTGAGTATACCTTATCGTGATCGTTTCTATATTTATAATTACTATAAATTAGAAGAAAAGTTAATTGAAAATGGTATAGCTTTAAATGAAGAAAAGGAATATCCTATTGTTAGTTTTGAAAAACTAAAACCAGGTAATTACGATAATGAAGCTATTAATCAAGATTTATTAGATGTTAAGATTTCTAAATATAATCATTATTTATATTATTTAGAACTTTTTGATGTTTTAGATAGAAATGATGATTTGGTTAAAGAAGCAATAGTTTCAATTAAAGAAGAAGAAATTAAGGTAGCTAGACTAAACAAACAAATTAGTGATTTTATTGAAAGAAATGAAGATAACGAAGAAGAAGCGATAGCAATAAAAGAGAGTTATGAAGCTTTACGATATGGTGGTCAAAATTATATTGAAAATTATGATTCCATCTTGCTAGTGTTAGGAGAAGAGAAAAAGGGTTTATCATTTTATATTTATCTTAGTTTAATCATAGCTTCTAATGGTCTAACGACTGCGTTAGTATTAATAATAATTAAGCGTAAGAAGGCGAAGAGACTATGAAAAGAAGAGATTTATTATTATTTGCCTTTTTAGTTTTAGCTGTAGTTGGTCTTGTTTTTGGAGTAAAAATTGAAAGTGTTGATCAGTATTATTTAAGAAATACCGAAAATATTACTGAAGATAGCGAGGTAGTTTATTTGCAGATTGAATGTAAAGTATTACTTGATGATCAAGAAAATATCAAGCAATCTTTATTAGATGAAGGAATTATTCCTAGTGATGGAATTTTCTTAAAAGAAAAGACTTTAGTTTTAAGAAATAAAGATACAGTTTTTTCAATTTTAAAAAGAGCAAGTAGGTATTATCAATTTCAATTAGAGTATGAGGGATTGCAAGGCAGTTATTATATTGAAGGAATATATAATTTGTATGAATTTGACTGTGGGTCTTTAAGTGGATGGCTATTTTATATAAATGGGGAAAGATCAGGTCAGTCATCAGATAAAGTTTATTTAAAAAATGGAGACAAAGTTGTTTTGAAGTACTCTCGTGATATGGGTAATGACCTATTGGAGGATGTTCATGAATAAGATTAAGAGTTTCCATCCACTTACGATTTTTCTATTCTTTATTTTGAATATGACATTTACCTTATTTACGTATAATCCAATTATTTTAGGAATATCGTTAATAGTTAGTTTGTTTTATTCTTTATATTATCATGATTTTAAAATCTTTTTAGGAAATATAGGGTTTTATTTATTTACAATTTTATTAATTGTTTTGATTAATCCTTTATTTAATCATAGGGGAATGACAATTTTGTTTTTCTTAAATGAACAAGCAATTACCCAAGAATCAATTATCTTTGGTTTTGCGATTGCATTAGTTTTAGTAAGTATTATTATTTGGAGTTCAATTTTCTCTTACACAATGGATACTGATAAAAATATGTATTTATTTTTAAAGGTTTCAGTAAATTTAGCTTTAATAGTGGCTTTAGTTTTACGTTTTATTCCTGAGATGAAAAAGAAGAAGCAAGAGTTTATTGATACACAAACAACATTAGGAATGAAAAAAACTAAAAGTTTAAGCGTAAGACTTAGCATTAACTATCAAATCTTATTAGCCTTAATTACTTGGTCTTTAGAACATTACTTAACTTTAAGTTTAAGTATGAAAGCTAGGGGTCATAAGCAAGGTAAGAGATCGTATTATCACAGTTATGCTTTTACTTTGAAAGATTTTGTAATTATGTTATTTGGTGGTTTGTTACTGGCTTTTTATATTTATTGTAATTATAAAGGACATTTATATTTTTACTATTACCCAGTTATTGGAGAATTGAAGTTTAATGCTTTTAGTATTATTCTTTTTAGTGCTAGCTTTTTGTTTATGTTGGCACCATTGATTTATGAGTTAGGAGTGAGTTTGAAATGGTTTTTCTTGAGACGAAAAATTTAAGTTTTAAATATTTAGATAATAGTTTTACCTTAAGTGATATTAACTTTTCCTTGGATAAAGGTGATTTTTGCTTGGTTGTTGGAAAAACTGGGTGTGGAAAGACAACTCTACTCAAATTATTAAAAAAAGAAATTACTCCTAGTGGTGAATTGAAAGGTTTAGTAAAGATTGATGGATTTGATTTAAAGGATTATGATTCAAGTAAGATTGTATATATGTTTCAAAATCCTTCTAGACAAATTGTAAGTGATAAAGTTTATCATGAGATAGTCTTTGGTTTAGAAGCAAGAGGTTTAGAAAAAGGAGTAATTGAAACAAAATTAGCTGAAATCGTAAATTATTTAGATATTAATGATTTATTAGAAAAACATACTATGGAGTTATCTGGCGGTGAGGCGCAACTTGTAAGTTTAGCATCACTTTTAGTTTTAGATCCTGAAGTTATTTTACTAGACGAAGCATCTTCGCAGTTAGATCCGCTAACAAGAAAAAAGTTTTTAGAGATTTTAAAAAGAATTAATCAAGATTTTGGAATTACAATTATTTT
This sequence comes from Bacilli bacterium, assembly GCA_035377365.1. Lineage (GTDB taxonomy): Bacteria > Bacillota_I > Bacilli_A > ML615J-28 > CAG-698 > DUNF01. The sequence goes on along the minus strand of DAOSSK010000005.1, from coordinate 15,144 downwards.
AGTAGAACATAATTTGGAAGACGTTTTAGAGTTTACGGATAAAATTATAGTTTTAGATAAAGGAAAGATGATTTATTTTGGATTAAAAGAAGAAGCAATAAATTTCCTAGCTAGTAATAAACAATATTTTGCCTTTCTACCTAAGACATTACAAATCTCTAAATACTTAGATTTAGGGAGCTTGCTTCATTTAAAAGATGTAAAGGAAGCCTTAAAAAACAAATATAAAAATGAGATTAATTTTTCTTATGAAGCTAAAGTTTTTGAAAAAGAGATTATTAAGGCTGAAGATCTATATTATAGGTATAGTAAAAAAGAAAAAGATGTTTTAGAAAAACTATCTTTAACTGTTTATGATAATGAGATTTTAGGTTTAGTTGGCGGAAATGGTGTTGGTAAGACTACACTTTTAAAAAACTTAGCTGGAATTAGATCTTTTTATTCAGGTAAAATTGAAATTGAAAATAAGAATATTAGGAAATATAAGGGAAATATTTTATATAAAAACTTAATTGCTTATTTACCACAAGATCCATTGACATTATTTTTGAAGCGTACTGTAGGGGAAGATTTAGAATATTATGTAAAGAGTTTAGATTTAGATAAAGCACTACTAGAAGAATTGTTAGTTAAATTTGATTTAAAGCCATTACTGGAAATGAGTCCTTATGATTTATCAGGAGGAGAATTGCAAAAAGCTGCTTTTACTAAAATTTTGCTTTCTAAACCAAAAATTTTATTTTTAGATGAACCTACTAAAGGAATGGACTTTAGTTTAAGAGAAGAATTAAAAGAGATATTAATGGACTTAAAAGCTAAAGGTGCCACTATCATTATTGCAACTCATGATTTAGAGTTTATTGCAAGTGTAGCTGATAGAGTAGGAATTATGTTTAATGGTAAAGTTTTAAGTTTAACCGATAGTCATAGTTTCTTTAGTAATAGCAACTTCTATACAACAGTTGCTTCACTTGCATCTAGAGACTTATATGATAAAGTTATTACAGTTCCTGAGTTAGTAGAGATAGCTAAGAAGAATGGAATTAAAAATGAAAAAGATAATTAGATATTCGATTATTTTTGGATTAATTCCTTTGATTATTGTTTTATTTTATTTCTTACTTAATCTAAAACAATATGGAATTATTTCTGTTTTGATAGCTATATTGGCATTAATACCTTTCTTTTTATCATTTGAAGAGTCTAAACCAAAACTAGAAGAGTTAATCTTAGTTGCAATTGTAATTGCTATTAACATTGTTTCTAGGATCCTTTTTGCTTTTTTACCAGGGATTAAACCGATTGGAGCAATAATTATCATTGCGGCTTTAATTTTTGGAAAAGAAGCAGGGTTTATGATTGGGGCTCTAACAATGGCTATTTCTAACTTTTACTTTGGTCAAGGACCGTGGACGCCATTTCAAATGTTTGGCTTTGGTATGATTGGTTTTCTTGCGGGTTTATTTAAAGAAAGTTTTTTAAAGAAAAGTTTATATTTTGTATTATTGCTTGGGGGAATTGCTGGAGTCTTTTATGTTTTACTGATAGATGTTTGGACTACTTTACAAGTAACATCAGGTTTTACATTTAAAGATTATTTCAACTTTATTATTATTTCAACCCCAACAACTATCGGATATATCGTTAGCAATATGTTATTTTTGATTTTACTATATAATCCTTTAATGAAGACATTTGAGAGAATTCAAAAGAAATTTAATCTTTTTAATAATAAAATTGAAAATACGAATAATTAGTGGTATAATTACTAATATTAGATGTTCGCCTTGCATAACCATCTAAGATAAAAAACAAGGAGGTAAAAATGAAAGTTATTGTAAGGAATGCTTTGATAGCATCACTTTATGTAGTTTTAACTGTTATTAACCCGTTTTCTTTTGAAAGCATCCAATTTCGAATTTCTGAGATTTTAATCTTGCTTGTTTTCTTTAGGAAAGATTATTTTTTGGGTTTAGTTGTAGGTTGTATTATTGCTAATCTTTTTAGTCCAATGGGAATTTATGATGTTCTTTTTGGAACTATCGCAACAATTTTAAGTTTAATTTGTATTATGTATTCTAAACATTTGTTTATTACTTGGATTTTTCCAACAATCTTTAATGCAATAATTGTAGGTTTAGAGTTATACTTAATTTTAGAACTACCATTTTGGGCTAGTTTAATTGGAGTTGCAATTGGTGAGGCAGTTGTAATGATTATAGGAGTTGTTTTGTTTTATTTCTTAAAAAAGAACAAAGCATTTATGACTTTAATTGGAGCTAATCAAAATTGTAATTTAGAGTCTGATTTGAGCAATTAGTATATGTAAACGTTTTATGTAAAGAAAATGCTGGACATTCATTTAAATATGAGGTATAATGAAAACAATAAAATTAGGAGGAAAAGAACTATGTTAGTTAATTTTCAAAACAAATTTTATTACTATTATTACTTTCCAAGGATATCATAAAGGTTTCTTGGCCTTTTTCCTATGTGAAAGTGCCAATATAACTGTTATTATGATATCAAACGTAAAAGTTTAATTGATAAGTAATAACAGTATTCTAAAATATTATTAGATAAAAATGTGTTATTACTTATAACACATTTTTTAATTTAAGGAGGTTTAAAATGAAATTAAAAAGAATGTTAGCAGTGGTATTAGTTTTTGTATTTGGTGTTTTACTAGTAGCATGTAAGAAAGATGATAAAACACAAATTGGGATTTTGCAATTAGTAGCAGCTCCCGCACTTGATGAAACTAGAATTGGCTTTTTAGAAGTATTAGAAGAAAACGGATTTAAGGATGGAGAGAACATTAAAGTTACTTTAGAAATCCCTAATGCAGATCAAACAGTTATGATGCAACAAGCAAAGAGTTTAGTAAGAAATTCAGATCTTATTTTATCTATTGCTACAAACGCAACAGCAGCAGTGCAAAATGCTTTAGTTGAAGCAAACAAGACAACACCGCTTTTATTTACAGCAGTTACAGATCC